>JARLIH010000407.1 GCA_031291845.1 Isosphaeraceae bacterium
CCCCTGCCGGCGCTGCTGGAAATCGAGAAATGGATCGTCCCGTCCCGGCGTGCCCGCACTCCTGGCCAACAAGCCCCCTCGAAAGTGTACGATGAAGCGGGCCTGGCCCCGCTCGACGAGCCCGAGGCGCACCGGACACGCGCTGAGCCCCTGGTCTCGCGGCTGTCCGCACTCGGCGAAGACCGGTGGGCGTGCATCAAAGCCTTGAGCGAATTCGACTGCAAGGGGATCGAGGCCCTGGGCCGCTGGGGACGACTGCTCCAGCCGAAACTGGCCGAGCGCATCGCCCGACTTCAAGTTCGCGACCGGTACCGGTTCCTGGGCTGGTTGGTTCACCTTTCCGACGAGTTCGACGAGGTGCCCATCCCCCGACTTGCCGCGTGGCTGCACCGCGCGGGGGTTGTGGATGCCGACCGGTTCGACCGCTGGCCCGAGGAGGTCGCCGAGCTCGTGGACGTCTCGGGCGAGTCGCGCCTCCGCCGGGCGCACCTGGTGGCGGAGCTGCGCGACGAGCTGAAGCGCGTCCTGACCGATGACCGCGAACGGCGGCGAATCGCGCGCGTCGCCGATTCCCCCTGACCGCCGGGATCGGTTATGATTCCACCAGCCGTCGCGGCGGTTGGCCCTTATTGAGGATCGGGAGCGTCAGGTGCATGTTAGCGCAGGTGGATGGGCCCCCCGTCGTCGGGATCGATCTGGGCGGCACGAAAATCCTGACGGCCATCGTCAGCGCGGAGAACCGGCTGCTCGGCCGGGCCAAGTCCCCAACCCCCGCGCAGCAGGGGGCCGCCGCGATCTTGCGGGCGATCGTCGAGACCGTCGATAACGCCCTCGCCGATGCGCGGCTCGCGCGCAGCGACCTGGCGGCCGCGGGCGTCGGATCGCCCGGCCCGCTCGACGTCGAAACGGGCACGATCCTCTTTAGCGCCAACCTCAACGTCCGCGGGTTCCCGCTGGGAACCGAGCTGTCGCAAGCGCTCGGCTGCCCCGTGCTGGTCCAGAACGACGTCCGGGTCGGGGGCTACGGCGAGTTCCGCATGGGCGCGGGGGTCGGCTTCCGCGACCTGATCGCGGTCTTCGTCGGCACCGGCATCGGCGGCTGCGTCATCCAGGGGGGCCGCGTGGTGACAGGGGCCACCGGCAATGCCGGAGAGATCGGCCATATCATCGTCAAGGCGGGCGGCCCCGTCTGCGGCTGCGGGGCCCACGGATGCCTGGAAGCGCTCGCGAGCCGAACGGCCATTACGCGGCGGGTCAACAAGGCGATCCGCCAGGGCCTGCCGACCCTGTTGAGCGAACGCGTTGCGCGCAAAGGGGGCCGCCTCAAGAGCGGCGACCTGGCCGAGGCGGTCGCGGCTGGCGACCACGTCGCGGTCAAGGAAGTGCGCAGGGCGGCCAAGTACCTGGGCCTCGGCCTCGGCAGCCTCATCAACGTCTTGGGCCCCGAGATCGTCATCATCGGCGGCGGCGTGGCCGGTGCGCTCGGAGAACCGTGGGTCGAGCTGGTGCGCGACGCCGCGCGCTCGCAGGCCCTGGTCGACCCCTCGGGCAAGATCCGGATCTCGCTCGCCGCCCTCGGCGACGACGCCGGCGTCCTCGGCGCAGCCCTCATGGCCCGCGAACGATTTCTCGCCATCGCCTGACCGCGTTCGTGGACGGGTTGTGTTGCGCCCGGGGCACTTTTCGCACTTCTCCCCTTGCGGGAGAGATCAGCCGCGTGAGCGGCTGGGTGTGGGTGCCCCGAGGCGGGCGGCGCCGGCGGCGCGCCCCCCCCTCCCCCGCGGCGGAGAAGGCTTTGGCGCGCTACCTCTGGCCGGGTGGTCGGCGCGACTCATCCCTCGGCGCCGGGGGCATCGCCCTAACGGGCTCGACCCCAGCCAGCCCACGCGCGTGCCCCCCCGATCGGAGGACCACCCCGCTAACGCAACGGCCTCCCTCGCGTGAAGCTATCCGGAACCCCGCTCGGATACGTCTCACCGAGGATCGAGCGGATCTCCTCCAAGCGTCGGCCCGGGTTCGGGTGGGTCGCGAGAATCTCGGGCTGGCGGGTTCCTTTACTGGCCTCGATCAAGACCTTCATCACGTCCATCATGGCACTCGGGTCGTATCCGGCCTGGGCCATATAGCGCAGGCCGTAGCGGTCGGCTTCTGACTCATCATCGCGGCTGAAGTGAAGCTGCGACATCTGATTGACCATCGCGGCGGCCATGGCCGCGCTCTGGCCGCGGCGATCGCCGCTCGCGCCGATGCCGACGGCCAGCGTCAGCATCTCGCCAAGCCGTCCCTTGGCCATCTGCTCGGCCGCGTGCCGGTTCACGACGTGGCCGATCTCATGCCCGAGCACGCCCGCAAGCTCGGCTTCGTCGGCAAGCTTGTCGTACAGCCCTTCGGTGATGAAGATCTGGCCCCCGGGAAGGGCAAAGGCGTTGACGGTCTGCGGGTCGTCCAGCAGGTAGAAGTGGAAGTTGTCCGCGTACGGGCTGCTGCGGGCCTCGCTCAGCTCGACCAGCTTGCGGCCGACGCGCGCGACGAACGCGGCCCTTGGATCGCGCCGGGGGTCGATCGCGCCCCCCATCTTGGCCGCCATCTCGGGCGCGGCTTCTAACCCCAGCGCCTTTTCCTGGTCGACGCTCATGCCAATGTGCTGCTTCTTGCCGGTGACCGGATTCACTTCGGTATGCGTCATGTAGATGATGAAACCAAACGCCGCAACGATCAAGGCGGCCACCAACCGCAGGTTCGGCCCCCGGTTCTGAGAGGGTTCGTCATAGTACGCTCCGCCATACGACATCGTTCGTCCTCGCTTCGTTGACCCTGGACCGGTTCCGCTGCTCAGTCTCGGCACGCCTCGTCATTCCGCCCTTGCGACGGGGGGGCTCCCGGTTAGAATGTAGCGAATACGGGGCCGCTGGAACAAAGGGGAAGGGTGTGCGAATCGGCTATTTTGACTGCTTCAGTGGCATCTCCGGCGACATGACGCTCGGGGCCCTGGTGGATGCAGGTGTCGAGGCACGCGCGATCCAGGAGGCGGTCGCGAGCCTGGACGTCCCTTGCGAGCTCACCTTCGAGACCGTCCGCCGCGGCGGTTTCCGGGCCACGTACGCCCGCGTGCAAGCGCCCCACGAGCACGCGCACCGCCACTTGCATCATATCGAAGCCTTGATCGACAAGAGCCGGCTCACACCCCGCCAAAACGAGCTGGCCAAGCGGATCTTCCGGCGGCTCGGTGAGGCTGAGGCGGCCGTACACGGCATCGACCTGAAAAGGATCCACTTCCACGAAGTGGGGGCCGTCGATTCGATCGTCGATATCGTCGGCGCCGCGGTGGGCCTCGACCTGCTGGGCGTCGAACGCTTCGAGGCCAGCCCCGTCCCCCCCGGCCGAGGCTCGGTCAAGGCCGCGCACGGCCGGATGCCCCTGCCCGCCCCCGGTACGGCCGAGTTGCTCAAGGGCGTGCCGCTCGCCGACTCCGCCGTCGAGATGGAGCTTACCACGCCCACCGGCGCGGCCATCCTCACCACCATCGCCGAGCGCTTCGGCCCGCTCCCCGCGATGACCATCGAGACCATCGGCCTCGGCGCGGGGACGCGCGAGATCCCCGACCAGGCCAACATCGTTCGCCTCTTTGTCGGCACGATGGCGCTGCCGGCCGAGAGCGACCGGATCTGGGTCCTCGAGACCAACCTCGACGACCTCCCCGGCGAGGTGGTCGGCTACACGACGACCCAACTGCTCGCGGCAGGGGCACTCGATGCCTTTATTATTCCCATTTATATGAAGAAGAACCGGCCGGGCGTCATGCTCTCTGTGCTCTGCAACGAGCCTCAGATCCCCGCGATGGAGGAGATCCTCTTCCGGGAGACGACCACGCTCGGCGTGCGCCGGTATCCGGTCAGCCGGCACAAGCTCAAGCGTCAGGCGACCGAAGTCGCCACGCTGTTCGGTCCGATCCGCGGTAAGCTCGGCTGGATCGAAGGGCGTCCCCCTACGTTCAGCCCCGAGTACGACGACTGCGCCCGCGTGGCCCTCGCGCAGGGTCTGCCGCTCCGTGAGGTCTACGAGGCAGCCCACGCGGCGTACGCAGAAGCAACGCAGCCGCAGACGACGGCAGATCCCGTTTGACGGGGAGACGCGACCGCCGGAACGGCAACGAAAAACCTCTCTGACGTCCCCCCCGGGGATCCCCATGGAAGGAAGGAACCCGTCACATGACCTCGACCTTCTCCCTCGCCCTGCTTGCCGCCCTCGGCTGCCTGCTGGCGGTGAATCTCTTTTTTGCAGTGCGGACCTGGATCGGGCTACGGGCGCTCCTTGGGTCCGACGCGGTCCGGTCGTCGGACGAGTTACGGCAAGAAGTTCATGCGCTCAAGACCGCCGTCGAAAAGCTCAAGCCCGACCCTCGCGCGGGGCGCCATGCCAGCCCTCAGAAGACACGCTCCCACCGCATCGACCGCCCCGAAGAAAACGCGGTGCCCGGACCGACGCTGATCGCGGTCCCCAACCTGGCCACGAGCCCGGACACGAATTCACCGGACACGGCGGAGCTGGGCCGGCGCTTCGGCCCGATCTGGTCGCTCGCGGAAACCGGTGCCTCCGCGGAGACGATCGCCGAACGAACGGGCCAGCCGATCGGCCAGGTGGAATTGATCCTGGGCCTGCGCCGGCAGGTTGGGGCATCGCACTCACTCCATTCTCGGCCCGGGAACCGTAACTGAGATGACTCCCCTCGAGCCGGCGGCCGTCGCATGCCTGGAGCGGACTCGTTCCGCCGTGCTCAACGTCCTGGTGGGCGTCGGCCTGGCGATCGCCCTCAGCGGGTTCCTGCTCCGCCAGCGCGACCGCTGGCCCGCCGTGCGCGTGGCGGAGCCCGTACGCCGGGGAATGCTCGGCGCCCTTCTGGCCATCGTCGTCACCAGCTATGGGGTCCGCCGGGTGCTGGGAAGTCGCACCGCGCTGCGCGAGCCGGCAAGCCGCTGTGCCCGTTTCCACCGCGCCCACATGCTCTCGGCCCTGGTTGCGACCGTGGCGATCCCCCTTGGTCTCGCCTATGGGTGGGTCTCGCGACCCGTCTTGAACGAGGTCGCCCCGTTCTGGGTCGCCGCGCTCGCGCTGGGGTTCCTCGCCTTGCCCCGCGCCTCGGAACTGGACGATTTCGACGCCCCGATACCCCCCGCGAACGAGGCGTGACCGGATGACACCGAACCAACGGACGATCCTCTGGATCTACGCCGGCATCATTGCGATCTGGCCGATCCGGCACATCGTCGTGGGCTGGGCCATCCGCCAGCTCGATATCCTGACACCCCGCTCGCCACGATACCACGGCGAGTCGTTCCCGCTCGTTTCCGCGATCATTCCCGCCAAGGACGAGGAAAAAACGCTGGCGGATTGTCTGGCATCCGTCTGCGCACAGGAATACCCGAACCTCGAAATCATCGTCGTCAACGACCGCAGCACGGACCGAACCGCCGCGATCGCCCAGGAGTTCGCCGACCGTGACCCGCGCGTGCGCGTTTTGACGATCGACAACCTTCCCGCCGGCTGGACCGGGAAGACGCACGCCCTTCAAACGGCCGCCGAACAGGCGCGCGGGGAGTGGTTCTGGTTCCTCGACGCCGACACGCGGCACACGCCCGAGAACCTGCCGATCGTGCTCGAGTACGCCCGCCGGACTGGTGCCGCCCTCGCGAGCCTGCTGCCGGAGATGCGCTGTGAGTCGTTCTGGGAGAACGTGGTGCAGCCCCTCGCCGGGGTCATGCTCGTGCAGTCGTTTCCGCTGTTCCTCGTGAATAACGACCGGTCGAAGAAGGCGTTCGCGAACGGCCAGTACATCCTCGTTCAGCGCAGCGCTTACTTCGCGGCCGGCGGGCACCACGCCGTGCGGGACCGGTTCGTCGAAGACATCGGCATGGCGTACCGGGTCAAGCAGCTCGGTCTCCCGATCCGGGTGGCCATCGCGCACGGCATCGGCTCGACGCGCATGTACGCGTCGCTCGGCCAGCTCGTACGCGGCTGGAGCCGCATCCTGTACGACGCGCTCGACCGGAACCCGTGGCGGCTGCTCGCCCGGCTACTCGACCCGCTCATTTTCAGCCAGACCGGCGAGGTGATCCTGGCGGTTTCCCTCTTCTTGCTGGCCAGCACCGGTCCCTCCCCGTTTGCGCTCTGGCTTCTGGGCCTCTGTATTGTCCATCACGTCCTGTCGTACACGTTGCTCCACCGGCTCTACGTCCTGTCCGTCCCTCGCACGCGTTACACCGCGTGGTTCCCCGTCGCGAACCTGGTCATGGACTGGGTACTCCTCCGCGCGCTCCGATCGTGCCTGACCGGTCAGGTCACCTGGCGCGGCACCGCGTACGGCCGCTCGCTCAGCGCAACGTCCCCGGCGCATCCAGAGGTCGCGCCCGTTGAGGCTTCGGTCAACCTGGAGCGGTTAACACATGCCTTGCGCACACCTTGGACGGAGCGCCCCCCCCCAGCCCCCCCTTAGTAAGGGTGGAGGAAAAGCAAACACCCCCCGTAAGAACGGGGGGCCGGCGGGGGTGGGCACGCCCGCCC
>JARLIH010000408.1 GCA_031291845.1 Isosphaeraceae bacterium
CGCCGCCCTGGAGGTGTCGATGATGCACCTCATCGGCGACGCGGAGGCTCGGGCGTCGGGAGGGGATCCGGGCCCGCGCGACGACGGGTGAGTCCGCGTCCCTGCGCCCATCGTGCAATTCCCGGCGACGCAGGAGCTCATCGAGGGGCGCTGGCGTCGACCTGACCGTTCGCGTCAGCCAGGGCAGCGACCAAGGCTAGGATCACTCCTGCCGATGGCAGCCTCGCGGTTCGCAGACACGTGCCGTGATCCGGAATTGGAGCGAGTGTTCCATATGTTCGCCTGCAGGGACATTCCACCCGCCTCGGCGGCCATCGTCCGGGACCGACGGCTGGACGGGCCGGCGCCAAGGGCGTTGTTCGTTCACGATCAAGTGGTCGAGCGCATCGACCTTTGCGCGATCCGAGCTCCCACGGGACGCTCGAGACCGGGACGAGCAGCGCTCTGGCCAGATTGGCCACCGATGGCCCGCGGATCCGCCGACCATCGCGGGCCATCCGCGGTCCTCTCGAATAGCTCGTCTGTTCGCTATTGACCGGTAGCTGCGCGCAGCTACCATGTGGAGGATGCACGGGAGGACGCGCCGTGAGTAATCTCTCCGCGATCGAGTGGACCGACTCGACCTGGAACCCCGTCACGGGATGCTCCAAGGTTTCCCCCGGATGCGCCCACTGCTACGCCGAGACCTTGGCGCTCACGCGCCTCGCGGGGAGGCAGGGCTATCCCGGCCTCCCGTGGACGCCGGCGAACGCCGCCCAGAATGTGATCCTTCACCCCGACCGGCTCCTGCTTCCGACCCGGTGGCACCAACCCCGGCGGGTGTTCGTCAACTCGATGAGCGACCTCTTCCATGAGCTTGTGCCCGACCCATACGTCCGCCAGGTTTTCGACGTGATGGCTCAGTGCCCGCAGCACCAATTTCAGGTGCTCTCGAAGCGCCCGGAGCGGATGCACGCTCTTCACCGGCTCTGGACGGAGCTGCATGGAATCTTGCCGAACGTGTGGCTCGGAACCTCGATCGAGAACGACCGTTGGGTTGGCCGAGCGGACGAGCTTCGCGCGACGCCCGCTGCCATCCGGTTCATCTCCGCCGAACCGCTCCTCGGGCCGTTGCCTTCACTCGACCTGGCCGGCATCGACTGGCTCATCGTGGGCGGGGAATCCGGGATCGGGCACCGTGCGATCGAAGCTGACTGGGTCCGTGACCTGCGAGACCGAGCCGAGGATGCGGGCGTCGCGTTCTTCTTCAAGCAGTGGGGCGGTCGCAGGGCGAAGGCGGGCGGGCGCGAACTCGATGGGCGGACTTGGGACGAATACCCTGATTCGTCAGCGGAGATCCTCGCCGGCGTCGGGTAGCACCCAGAGCGTCGGGTTGGACTGACGCTCGAGATACCACTGCATCGTTCCCGATTTCGCGTCCCAGCCACCGTAGCCCTGCTCGTCGGCTCGGCTGCAGATCGCCCGAAGCTGCCCCCGATCGTGAGTACCCGACAGAGCCATCTCATCGATCCCGATCGTGAGCCCGGCGAGCTGCGCCGCGAGACGCTTTGCCGCAGTGTCCTTCTGGATCAGCGTCAGGGTGCGGCCGGCAGCGACGGTTCCGGCCCTCAGCGCGTCTCGGACCGCCCGTGCGAACGTCCGCGCGGCGATCTCCTGGTTGGTCAGCTGGACAAGAGCGCGGTCCTGGCTGCCCGTGGCCCGGAGGAGATGCCATCGGGCGATACGCCAGTTGGACGTCCCGAACGATCCCGCAAAGGCCTCCGCGAGCCCATCACTGGTCCGCTCGTCCTCTGGAACCCGCCTCCAAGCGTTGCTACCGAACGCGATATCAAGATGGCGGACAGAGTCAACATCCCCCGCTCGCGCCTTGCCGAGATGCCGCTTGGCGCCCATCAGGTCGAGGTTGATGATCACCTCGGACCCGACTGGGAACTGCTCGATTGCCACGTGGTCGAGGCTCTCAATTCCAAAGGGATCGACGAACCACAAGCTCCGATGGTCGTGGCCCGATCCGCGGCCGGGCCGCCCGCCGTGGACGTGGTCCTCTTGGGCGATCTCCGCTCTGAGCGGTCCGATTTCCTCGATCCAATCAACCGGCCTGACGGTAACGTCCACCCCACCGGGCGGGGACCCTCGAAACCGCGCCACGGCTGCCTCGAGCTGCGCGGCGACGGACTTCTTGCGGTCGGTGGCTCTGACCCGAACCTCGATCTCGGGGAACCTCTGCTGAGCGGCCCTAGCCGCAAGGACGGCCAGCAACGGGCTGCCGGGCACCTGCCCATCGGGATCGGCTTCACTGAGATGTAGGCCCGTTCCCGCATGAGTGTCGATCAGCCAGAGCCTAGTCGGGCAGAACGGGTACCGGCGGGCTTGGGCAAGGATGCTGCACCACGCTCCGAAATAGCGGTCGATCGCCTCGAGCTTCTGATGGGTTTGGTGGCGTGCCTCTACATCCTTGACTTTGGGGGCGCTCACCATTCGCCCTGACTCACAAGCGCGACTTCGAGATCGGACATCGTCCCAGCAATCCTGACCCCAGCCGTGCCGGATTGACAGCGGCCGCATGTGTGGGCCTGCACGGCTTCATCATGGACCGGACGAGACGGCTTGGGACACATGGACAGAGTCGGAGGGTGGTGACGATCCCTGGGGGGCGAACCCGTGGGTACTCGAACATCGTGCTCGGCAGGGACACCCGCGGGTGCCCACAGATGCGGGTGCTCCGCCCGGCGGGCTGCTACCCTGCTCATTCGACATGTCAGCCGGCGTCGCTTTCTACATCCACTGCCCTCGGCGAGCGGGCTATCGGTGGCGACCCGGGGAGGCAGGGCCGTGCGGCAGGCGAATCGGCTGGCTGCACGTTCACCCGTCCGGCACGACGATCCTGTACTCACGCTACGAGATCGACGAGGTCGCGCCCGGTCGCTACGTTGCCGAGGGAAACGCGAAGCACACCAACCGCGAACGACCGCCGGTCGGGTTCAGGGTGCCCGCGCCGGATACCGCTACGGTCCAGTGCGCCGAGTGCGGCACCGTGACGCGGATGGCGAAGTTGACGAGGAAACCGTTCCCCGCTATAGTTCATTGAAACGCCGCGCTGCTCAGCGCGAAGGGACCGAAGAGTCCGCGTTCCTGGGGTAACGACACCCGGGAGACGCGGACTTTCTAGTTCTCGGCCCGGTGCCGTCGCCCCAATGCTGGAGACGGTGCCGTGCGTACAGCCAAGACCGCCGCGTCGCGATTGCACCCTGGGCGCGAGCTTGCAGTCCTCGCGACCCTCCGCCAGCTCACCGCGCGTGACCTCGCGCGCATGGCAAACCTTCCAGAGTGGAGAGTCGCACGCATCCTGAATGGGAGTGCCCAACCCAGGGCGGCCGAGTTGGCCCAACTGCGGGCGGCGCTCTTCGCTGACCGTGCACGACCCATAGGGTCGGACGCGGTGACGTTGACCCGGAAACGGGTCGCCGATCGGGTCACGCGCCCATGACGCACGATCCGACCATTGAGGCGAGCGGCGCCCTCGTGACCATCACCTTGGCCACGAGGATGCTCGGCGAGGCACGGACGCTCGAGGACGTGCGGCTCGTGCGCGACCTCGCCGAGGCTCTCAGGACGTACGCACGAGCGCATGACCTCGGCGTTGAGGCGATGAACTACGCCACCGAGATCAAGCTCCGGGCCGAGCGCAAGGCTGGCGAACTGCTCATCACGATGGCCGTCAGGGGAGAGCGGCGCACCAGCGACGACGGGCTGTCCGAGCAGGTGTCGGGAGGCGCGACACCTGCTCGATCGCTGACAGACCTCGGCATCTCCCGTGACCAGTCTGCCGACTGGCAGGCGATCGCCTCGCTGCCGGAGCCCGCGTTTGAGGCATACATCGCCGAGGCCAAGAAGGCCGGGATGCTCACCTCCGCGGCTCTCGTGAAGCAGGCCCGCCTGGCGAAAGGGCACCGGGGGCGCCTCGACCCACTCATGACCTCGGACTCGCCCGAGTGGTACTCGCCGCGCCACGTTGTCGAGGCCGCCCGCATCGCCCTCGGGGGCTGCATCGCTCTCGACCCGTGCGCCGAGCCGGCCCGATCCGTTCCCGCCGTCCGCCACTTCACCGCGGCGGAGGACGGACTGAACCACCAATGGGTCGGGGCCGCCTACGTGAACCCGCCATATGGGCGAACCATCGGTGAATGGATCAGGAAGCTCCGAACTGAATACGCCGAAGGCCGGGTGACGGCCGCAGTAGTGCTGCTTCCAGCTCGGACGGACACGGACTGGTGGGCGGAGCTCGGTGCCGAGTTGGTCTGCCTGATCCATGGACGCCTCACCTTCTCGAACGCGGGGTCGAATGCGCCGTTTCCATCGGTGGCGGTCTACCTCGGCCCTGATGCCGAGTCATTCGCGCAGGCATTTGCGCCGCTCGGGCCGGTATTCCGGCGGGTGGCCGGATGATTACCGACGCGGCCGGTGGTGGCGGGCTGGCCCCCGACGAGCCGACGCCTTGGGCTGCCCTGGACGTCGCGCCGACGCTTGCCGAACTCGAGGCCGAGGCCCGGGCCGCCGCGGACGTCGATCCGGAGGCCGCGCACGAACTCGCCTACTTGACGCCCGAGCTGATCGCCGACGCCGCCACGACGCGCCGCAATCTGGCGGCGCAGGAAGCGGAGGCCACGCGACCGCTCACCCCCGACGAGCACCTGTCCTACCTCGCGATCGTCGAGGCGGAGAGGCAGCGCCTCGGGCTGGCGACCTTGGCCGAGACGCTCGAGGTGATCGCCCCGCTCGACGAAAGCGAAAGGCCAGAACCAGCGCCGACCGTGAACCCGCTTCCAGGCGGGCATCCCGTCGAGCCGCCAGCCCATCTCGTGCGCCAGTCGCGCGCCGCCTGGTACTTCGCGCAGATGGCAGGCGGTCGCGTCCGGTTCGACCACGGACGGGGCCGCTGGCTGATCTGGTCCGGGCACCGCTGGCGGCCCGACGAAGACGGCACCGCGAACCGCCTATGGCTGAAGGTGCTCGCCACCCGGTACCGGCGGGCACTCGAGGCGGGTGATCGCGAACGGGCCCGGCTGACCGCGGAGGTTCAGGCTGCCGGCGCCATGAACTCGGCGATCACGGCGGGGCTCTCCATCGCGTCGACCATGGAGCCGATCGCCACGACCGCAGACGCCTGGGATACCGACCCGTGGCTGCTCTGCTGCGAGAACGGCGTGGTGGAGCTTCGGACCGGCCGCCTGCGGCCCGGCAGGCCCGAGGAAATGATCTCCCGCTCAACGGGCATCGCCTATCAGCCCGATGCGCCGTGCCCGCGCTGGCTGGGATTCGTCGAGGAGGTATTCGCCGGCGATCAGGAGCTGGTGGACTGGTACGGGCTGCTCGTCGGCACGTCGCTCGTCGGCGTCGTGCAGGAGCTCC
>JARLIH010000042.1 GCA_031291845.1 Isosphaeraceae bacterium
CAACGCCGAGTCCGTGGCCCGGTTTCTGGCCGACGGTCACTGGAGGGAGGCGCGAGGCGCGGTAGGCGCGGGGGAGCGCCCGCGGGTGGCCACGCGCGCTCGGCGACGCGAGGCTCGTGCCCCTGCCGTCGCTCGCCAGTCCGACGCCCTGGATGACGGCATATATCCGGTCACCGTCGCGCTCGGCATCCGCCCGGCGCTTCAGGACCACCATACCGACGCCCTCGCCCGGCAGCGTGCCGTCGGCAGCGCTCGAAAAGGGGCGTGCGACACCGCGGCGTGAGAGGGCGCCGAGTTGCGAAAAGACCATCGGAAAATCGACGTCGACCGCCAGATAGACGCCGCCCACCAGCGCCACGTCGGCTCGCCGCTCGGCGAGCGCCCGCGCGCCTTGCTCGACCGCGACCAGCGACGATGCGCTCGCCGCATCGATCACGTAGCTCGCCCCGTGCAGGTTGAGGCGGTTCGCCACAACGCCCGCGGTGGCGTTCGTCACCTGGCCGGCGATCGTCGCCCCCTCGAAGGGAGGCAGACTCGCCTTCAAGTCGGCGCGGACCGCGTCGAACTCGGCTTCAGACCAGTCGGGATGCAGCGAACGGAGCAGGCCGAGCGTCTGCGCGACGATCCGCCCGTGCTGAAGCCGTGTGAGGTTGCCACGGTTGAAGTAATTGCCGCGGCCGATGACGACCTCGGTTCGGCAACGTTCCGGCACGTCGTTCGGTAACCCCGCGTCGATCAGTGCGGCACGCGCTGCGTCGAGCACGAGGAATTGCTCGGGCTCGCCCCCTTCCACGACCAGCGGCATGATGCCGTACTCGGCCGGATCGAACTCGATCGGCTCGTCGAGGAAGCCCCCGCGACGGCAGTACACGCGGTCGTTGTCGCGGGACTCGGGGTCGTAAAAGACCGCGGGGTCCCACCGGTCCGGGGGAACGTCGCGCGTGGCGTCGTGCCCTTTGAGGATGTTCGCCCAGAACGTGACGAGGTCGCGCGCGCCCGGAAAGCGGCACGCCATGCCCACGATCGCAATCTCGAGGGGCCGTCCCTGCTTTGATCTCATCGCGCGAGCTCCTTCGCGCGCCGGTTGGATCCGTGCGCGGCGGGTAGTGCTTCCGGCGGCTGGGCGAGCGCTCCCAGGTCGCTCGCGATCACCACCTCGACGTCCCCCTTGCGCCCGCGCTGCAGTTCCTCCGACAGGCGCGAGCGCCCTTCCTCCGGCGGAATCATCCCGAGCCCCTGGCGCCCGAGGTGCGCCTCGAGGTCCGAAACCATGCCGACCCCTGACCACGGGCCCCAGATTAACGAGACGACGCGCGCCTCCCAGCGCCGATCGAGCCAGATCGCCAGCTTGTTAAGCGCCTCGTTCGCGGCGGCGTAATCCGACTGACCTTTGTTGCCAAACCGGCCGGCGACGGACGAAAAGAAGGCCGCAAATTTCAAAGGCTCGCCGTCCAGCAGGCGCGCCAGGGTCAGCGCGCCTTCCAGCTTGGTGCCCAGCACACGGTCGAACGATTCGGGCGTCTTGTCGCGCAGGAGCTTGTCCTGGATCACCCCCGCGCCGTGGACGAAGCCCGCGATGGGACCGAACCGCTGTCGCCACGTATCGATCTGCCGGCCCAGCGCCGCGGCGTCCCGTACGTCGACGGAGGCATACTCGACCGTCGCGCCGAGCGCGCGGATGCGCTGAAGGTTCTCGCGGATCTCGCGCTCCCGCCGAAGCGATTGGTAGGCCCGTTCCAGCTCCGCCGGCCCCGGTTTCCGCCCCTGCTGAGAAAGGCGTCCCAGCAGGTGTCCCTTCAGCTCGGCGGGGTCGACGATTCCCGCGGTCCCCGGCTCCTCGACCCCCGGCGGCAACGGGGTCGTTCCCACGAGCAAGAGCGTCGGTCGCCACACACGCGCGAGGTCGGCGGCCACGGCGGCTGTGATGCCCCGGGCCCCGCCCGTCACGAGGACCGGCTCGCCCGGCGCCAGACCGACGCCCGCGTTCCCCGCCGGCCCAAGGGCCACTTCTTGCACGGCCAGCCGCCAGCGCTTGCCCTGCTGGTAGCCGATCTCGGAGTATCGATCGTCGGCGTAAACCTCCTGAACGAGGTTCGCAGCGACGACCTCAACGGACCCCGAGACGTCGAAGTCGACGACGCGCGTCCGTACGCCGGGCCACTCATGAGCGAGCGTTTTGACGAGGCCGGCAATGCCGCCGTGCCCGGGAAAGAACGTGCACGGCACCGGCCCTATGCTCGCGAAGGCGCCGCCGAGCGCGGTCGCGGCGATGAGGCACGCGCCGCCGTGCTGAGCCGCGCGCTCCAGGTCGTCGGCCAGTTCCCGGGTGAGAAGGAACAACCCGCGGAGTTCCGGGCCCATCCGCTCGTTCCAGGCCGACAGGTCGAACCCCGCCTCTTGCGGTCGCGCGAGGGGCAACGTGTGGACCAAGCCCGCGATGGGCCCGCGCGTACGCAGGCGTTGCGCCAGCCCACCGACGGCGGATGGCGAAGAGAGGTCAACCACCTCGATATCGCCGTCGGCGGCTGCGCCGATTCCCGAGCCGTGCTGCACCCGCACGACCTCGTGTCCCCGCGCGCGGAGGTCGAAGGCGATCGCGCGGGCGATCCCTCGCCCCTCCTCGGTGACGACGACGACGCCCCCGCGCATCAATCCGGACGGACGAAACGGACAGGCGAGGGGGGCCTCGACCAGCTTGAGCGTCAGCCGTCGCACCGGCGAGTTCGGCGCTTCCGCCCGAGCGACCGGCCCACCGTGCCGCGCTGGGGCGTCGCTCGCCTTGCCGTCGCCGTTCGCGTGGCCATTTTCCGACGGGACGGACGGCAGTGCCTTGGCGACGCGGCGGACGATCCCGCCGAGCGTCGTCTCCCGCGCAAGCTGGTCCATGAGGGCCGAGTCGAATGCGTCGCCGAGTTCGCCGGTCGCTTCGCGCAAGCTACCGAGGATCTCAACGCGCTTGATTGAATCGATGCCGAGATCCGCTTCCAGGTCGAGGTCCAGGCCCAGCATCTCGGCCGGATAGCCCGTGCGTTCGCGCACGATGTTGAGCAGCCGGTCCGCCAATGCCGGCTTGTTGGCGACGGGTCGCGCCGGGGCCGCTCCGTTTCCGTTCTCGCGCGGGTTGGTGCGCGGCGTCGCCCCTTCGGACGTCCGGCTCTCCTCGCGCGAAATCACGCCGTGGCCGTTCCGTTCGGGCGGAAGGGGCTGCCTGCGACCGAGACGCGGATGGGACGATCGTTCGGAATTCGCTCCCGGAGGTGGTTTCCCCGGCCCTTCGGCGGTAGGCGCCGCCTCATTTCCCAGGAACGCGAGCATGGCCTCCCGCTGCAGGTCCAGAAACGAGCTCATCGTCTTCTGAAAGGCCTGGAAGACCGCGCCCGACTCATTCTCAGGCAGGCGTGTGACTCGTCCCGGCTGGCGATCGGCGGCCGCTTTCCGGGGCGTCGGCGGTGCGCCGATTGAGGCTGCCGGCGGTAGGGCAGGGCCTGGCCCCAGGCGCGGCGGCTCGGGGGCACCGATTGGTTTCGCGCGCGTCCCATTGACGAGCCATGTCGTCGCCGTCGGCGCTTCCACACGCCGGACGAATCTGCCCGGCTCAAGGAGCATTCCACGCTTCTCGGCCAGGTCGGCGATGCGCACCGGAACTCCCGCCACGAACAGACGACCGAGGGCGTGCAACAGGCCGGGAACGCCGGCGCGAGACGGGGGGTCGCACGCGACCGCAAGGTGGGGCCGAGCACCCAGGATCGTGCCGACGAGCGACGTGAGCGTGTTGCCCGGCCCGACCTCGACGAACACGCGGGCGCCTGCGTCGTACATCGCCGCAACCATCTCGGCAAAACGCACCGGCTGAGCGAGGTGCTGGCCGAGGCGCTCCGCGATATTGCCGTCGTGAGGAGCCGCCGTGACGTTCGAGTAGACCGGAAACCGGGGCTGCCCGACCCCAAGGCGGGACGCCAGCTCGGCAAGCGGAGCGCATGCCGCGCCCACGATCGGCGAGTGGAACGCGGCCGAGACGGCGAGTCGCTGTGCCCGCACGCCGCGGTCCCTGGCGTTTCGAAGGACTTGTTCGACTGCGGCGACGGTGCCCGAGACCACCGTCTGTCGCGGGCCGTTATCGTTGACCGGCCAGACACCTTCGATGCCTTGGAGCAGCCCGTGGGCCTGTACCGGGCCCGCGGCCACGGCCGCCATCGCCCCGGCGTGCGCTCCGGCCGCTTCTTTGAGCAGCCTTCCGCGCCCCTCCGCGAGCAGCGCAAGCGTGCTTGTTGGGAATGCCGCCGCCGCATGGAGCGCGACCAGTTCCCCGAAGCTGTGCCCCCCGGCGACGTCGGGCGTCACGCCGAGCGCAGACAGTTGGCGCAACAACCCGACGCAAGCCGCCGCCAACGCGGGCTGCGCGACCTGAGTGTCGCCGAGCTCGGCCCGCTGTTGCTCGCGCTCGTCCTCGCGAAACGCAGGCGGCGGGAAGACCCGTGGCGCAACCGGCGCGAGGCCGGCGCCGAGCAACGCCTCGTCAACGGCTTCGAAACCCCGCCGCACCTCGGGAAACGTGACCGCCAGCTCGCCCAGCATGTCGAGCGCCTGGGCCCCCTGGCCGGGAAACAGGAACGCCACCGTCGGCCGTTCATCGTGCTTGTGCTGGGCGAAGTCGACTCCGCGCGGGTCGTGGTACGCCAGTTGCCCCTCGGCAAGCGCCCGGCGCGCACGAGCCAGCTTGTCGCGCAGGTCGCTTGTCGACTCGGCGACGATCGCCAAGGAGCAGCCGCCCGCATGACGATTCTGCGGCAGCGCACGTGCCAGCGTGAGCGCAAGGTCCCGCAGCGGAACTTCGGCGCTGCCACGGCTCAACGCGATCTCCAGCGCATTCAGCTCGGCATCCAGACGCGTGCGGTTCGCCGTGTGCCACGCCAGCAGCTCAGCAGGCCATTCCCGCAACACCGGTGACGGCTCCGCCGGAGAGCCTTCGTAGGCTTCGAGCACGGCGTGGAAGTTCGTGCCACCGAACCCGAACGCGCTCACCCCCGCGCGCCGGGGACGATCGCGCACCGCGTGGATCCAGGGCCGAGTCCGCGTGCTGATCCGGAACGGACTCGAATCCAGCTCGATTCGCGCGTTCGGCTCCTGAACGCCGATCGTCGGGGGGAGCACGTCATGATAGAGCGAGAGCGACGCGTTGATCAGCCCCATCAAACCCGCAGCGCACTTCGTATGACCGATCAGTGACTTGACCGACCCCAGGGCGCACTCGTGGCGCGCCGCGCCCGCCTCGCG
>JARLIH010000409.1 GCA_031291845.1 Isosphaeraceae bacterium
CGATCGACGAGCCTCGGCGATTCGCGGTCGCAAACATCCGCGAAATCGAGAGCCTCGACGAGGTTCCGGCGCTGAGCCGCCACAAGGCCCTTGAGGCGGAAATCGGCAAAGGGATCGCCCGGTGCAAAGCGGAATGCGGGTACTTCCAGGTCTGTGGCGGGGGAGCGCCGGCGAGCAAGTTCTACGAGCACGGCACTTTTGACTGTACCGAGACCCGCGAATGCCGCTTTGCAAAACAGTTGCTCTCCAGCGTGCTCCTGGAGAAAGCGACGCGCCTTCAATGCTCCGGGTGACAACGGCCGCACGAAGTGGTATCACCGCCGCCCCGCCATCGCCGCGACGATCGCCAGCCCTGCACAAAGCAGCGGGATGAACACCAGCACCCAGAGCAATAGCGTGTCAATCTTTCGGACCGTTGCGTGAAGTTCCTCGATCTGGTTGTTTCCCACAGTCAGGTGACGGATCACCGAGCCACGCCACTCGCCCGCCCCGCCCGCCAGGGCCCGCTGATCGTCGATCAGTTCGCGAAGCAGATCCCCGGTTGTGAGCTCATCTCGGGGAATGTCATCCTCAGACGAAGTACCGCTCGGCGCGGGCGGCGATCTCGGGATAGTCGATCCCGAAGGCGCACGCATCGCGAAGCGCTTCGAGCTCGGCCCGCGACGCCGTTCGGCCCGATTCGGGAAGGGCCAGGTAGAGCTCGCGCGATTGTCCGTAGTTGTCCTGCTCGAAATAGGTCACATAGCGGGCGACGTCGCGATAGGCGAACGCGGTCGACGCGACCTTCGCGTCGCACGACGGACAGCCGGGGCACAGCGTGCGGCGAGCGGCGAAGACGGCGTCCTTCAGCCGCTCGACGAGCGAGACTTCCAGCGGGGCCTTGTAGCCGTGGGCCGAGGCGATGCTCGACTTCATCTGGTCGAAGTTGCGCACCGAGTTGCAGATCGCGCTGATGCGCGGGTCGCTCCACACGGCCTGCAACAGGGCCTGGTGAGTCGTGAGGCCGAGCTTTTCGAACTCGGGGAGCCGCTTGGGAACGTTCCCCGCGTGTCGGAGCGTTTTCATCGCGATCAGACCGATGCCCTTGTCGTGGCACGCCGTGAGCGCCCTGTCGAACGCGCCTCCGCGCTCGTAGAACGGCGTATACTGAACCATCAAGGCATCAAGGAATCCGCCATCGGCCGCGGCCTGGATATATTCCGGCCCGCCGTGGCAGGAGAACCCGACCAGCTTGACCTTGCCCGACGCCTTGAGCGTCTCGGCGACGCGCCGGTATTCATCGCTCTTCGGCCAGTGGACCGAGTCGGCCCCGTAGACTTCGGGGCAGAGCTGGTGGATGAAATAGAGGTCGAGGTAATCGGTGCCGAGCGCCTTCAGGCGCTTGTCGATCATCTCGAGCAGCTCTACCGGCCCCTGCTTCGTGGGGTAGTCCTTCGAGACGAGAAAAATCTCCTCGCGGCGTTCGGGGTGGGCGGCGAACCACCGGCGGTAGGTCTCTTCCTCTTGAGCCCGGCCGTACTTTTGCGCTGTGTCAAAGTAGCGCATGCCCGACGCCCAGGCCCGGTTGATGAGCCCGGGGGCGCTGGTCGCCTCCATGTCGCCCCCCATGGCGAGCATCGGCACCATCGGGCCATTCCTGCCGAGTTTCCTCGTCGGCAGCAATTTCACTCCATTCGCCTGGTCCTTCCCCGCCGGCGCCTCCGTTCGGGCCGGCTCCCCGCCCCTGACCGTTCCCGCCGCCAGCGCCGCGACGCCGATCCCCTGCACAATCCGGCGGCGACTGATCTGATTGTCCGGATTCACGGTCAACGTCCTCTCCAGGAAAGGGATTTCTCGGCAGACCTGGCCCAGCGCGATAGCTCCGGCCCCCGGATCGCCTCAAGGGGTTGTGCCACTTGCTCGTACGAATGTAGCCGATGATTGTGAGAGAGACAATTGGTTTTCGGTCAACCCGCGGGAGTGCCGGCGCGGAGCCACCGTCGTGCGCAAGCTCCCAGGGCGAAACCTGGGATCGGACGATGACATTGAGACGATTTTTTCATCTCGCAATGCTTGGTCCGAGGCGTCGTTCCTCCGCGTGCCGGCGTACGAGCCGCCAGGCCCTTGACACGGCAATTTGTTCAACAGATGATCAGCACGGCCGTTCCCGGGGGGGCGATCGGCCTTTCGATTCGCCGTAGCGGCTGATCCGTCCCGTTGGCTAGTGCCAGCGCGGATTCGGGTTGCCGCAACTCGTGGAGGCTGAACACGTGAGACGCGGTTGGATTTCGATGGCGGTGGTGATGGGAGTTGCGGTTGTGCTGACGTTCGTCGGTTCGTCGGCGGCCCAGAAAACGAAGGGCAAGACGCGGGCTTCGCAGACCAAGTACCTGATGCGGGGCATCGTGCAGCCGAATTGCAAGGGACTGGCCGACCTGTTGAAGGATTCCGGCCCGGCCGACGACAAAGCGTGGGATACCGCGGCCTGCCAGGCCTCGTGCTTGAACGAGGCGAGCTACCTGCTCATGGACGACGGCCGTTGCCCGGACGGCGTTTGGGCCGGCGCGACCAAGACCCTCCGCGAGAACAGCGCGCTCGCGCTGGCGGCAATCGAAAAGAAAGACCTCGACGGCACCAAGGCCGCCTTCAAGAGCCTGACGGGCGCGTGCGCAGCTTGCCACAAGGCCCATAAGTCGAAATGACCGACGTTCGATGGAAACGGCTGGACTCGTCCAGCCGTTTCATCATGAAGGGCAGAAAAGGTATCAGGAATCGTTCATCGATTCGGTTCCTGGCACCTTTTTCTCCACCCGCGCACTCCAACCCGGGTACAGTGCGCAACATGGACGCAAAACGCCGCTAGAACTGGTCGGAGCCGACCACTTCGCCGCCGGCCCGGGTTGATAAATAACTGAAAATGCTGGGGTTCACCGTTTCCTTGATGAACCTGACGGACCCATCGCAGAAGAGAAAATTGCACCCGCCGCGATGGAAGCTCCAGTAGTCATCGACCATCGACGACTTCGAGTTGGGCACGTAGATCGCGCCCGTACTCGCCGAACCCGTGTGACTGACAACCATCGTGCACGCCGGGCCGCATTCCTGGACGGGCCAGTTCGGATTGGTACAAAGCTGGGCCGTCGGGATGGCGCCCACCCAGGTCGCGTCCGCCACGTTCCGTGAGCGCTCGCCGACCATGAGCGTTGTGCTTGATCCGTCGGTGATGTCACGTATGCCATTCCGGCTATTGCGATAGAACACGCCGTTGTTCGAGTCGGGATATTCGCCCGGCTCCAGTTGGCCGGCCGACGCGAGGTACTGCCCGGCCGACAGATCGCCGTCGAGAACCGTACCCGACCCGTCGCGGACGACAACCGGCCCGACGCCGACATTGCTGGGGCAAAGGAACACGGAGAGGCTCGTCGCGCGGACGGTGATCGAGCCGGAATCGGTGATCTGAAGGCTGAAGTTCACGGCGTTGTAGAGCGACTTCTGCTCCAGGTCGGACAGGAGCATCACGCCCCAGCCCCACCCGGGCCCGGTCTCGGGCGCGGCGGCATTGTTCACGACCTGCGTGATGTAAGCCGGCGGAAACGTGTCTTGCGCGCTGTGATAGGTATGCATTGCCACGCCAAACTGCTTGAGATTGTTCACACATTGTGCGCGGCGGGCGGCCTCGCGAGCCGCCTGGACGGCCGGGAGCAGCAAGGCGATCAAGACCGCGATCACCGCGATCACCACCAGCAATTCGATCAATGTGAAGGCATGAACGCGCCGCGACGTGAGCGAAAAACGCACGGGAAGGCTCCTGTTCTTGAAGGCTTTACGTCAGAACGTGGAACGACGTTGCCGGCAGCAAAGCCGGCATCGGGCCGAGCCACGGAGCCTCAGAACAGGAAGGTTTGAAGAAGGGCGTGCCGCGTCGAGGCCGGCGGCGGTTTGGCGTTCGCTCGATTCCACGCGGCCAACGGCAACCCGCGGTGGCAGCCAGCCGCGGGGGACACCGTCGGAACGAGCTGGTCAACGGCGGGGAGCAACGAACACAGCGGCGTGGTGTCGATCACCGACTTGGCCACCACCGCTCCGATCGACATCGCCTCGCAGTTCCCGCCGTCCGACTGGCCGTGATCCACACAATCATCGCCTGCTTCCGCCAGACACACGATGGGGCAGAGGAGCGTCAGGGAAAAGCAGAGGGTGGCCGCGATTCGGATCATGCGAGCATTCTAACGCCCGGCGGCGTTCAAGTCAGCGCGTCGAAGAGCAGTTTGTAGCCGGGCCGTGCGCGGTAAGGCTGGCTTGGTCGTTCGCCCCCGGCCCCTTCGTCGTAGGAGGCTGCCGCGATCGCGCCGCCAAAGGCGTTACGCATGCGTTAACCGCTCAAGACGGTCAACCTGGAATCAACAACAGCGAGATACGGGAGATAAGGGCGGGTGCGCCAACGGATTCTGGGGGACTGTGGCCCGGGAACATTCCCCATGGCGACGTTGCGGGTGGGAACCATCGATCCCGAAAAATCCGGGATCAATGTCGCAAAACACCCTCCTGGAGGTACTTGAAGGACGACTGCCTTCGATCTCTCGAATGACGGGGAGCCATGCCAGTGGAGTCCGATTCCGACCTCGTTCACCGCGTACGAAGTGGCGAGAAGGACGCGTTTGAAACGCTCATTGCGCGTTACGAGCGATCGGTGCGAAGCATCGCCCTGGCGTATCTGGCGGATCATCACTCGGCGGAGGATGCCGCACAGGATTCCTTTGTGACGGCGTTTCGCACGCTCCAGTCACTACGAGAGCCGGATAAATTCGGTCCGTGGCTGATGCAGATCGCGCGGCGCGTTTCGGGGAGATTTGTCCGCGGCCGCGGTTTCATTCCAGTCACAGTTCCAGACGCCGGGCGGATCGCCGTTCCGGCCAATCCCGAACGTCCTCTGCATCAGCACTTGCTGGCGCTGCTGGAGCGACTGCCCGAGCAAGAGCGACTGGTCGTCACGATGCGTTATTTCGACGGCCACAGCACGAAGGAGATCGCCGATATCACCTCCCGACCGTTGGGGACGGTGACCAAGCAGCTATCGCGCGCCTACGAACGTCTACGCGGCTGGTACGCACGATCCGAGGAGGCTGACCTATGACCGACCACGATCTCTTGGAACAGGAACTCAATGCAATGGGTCATGATCTGAGACAGTTTCCCAGCGTGGCGGCGAACGTCATGGCGGCTATCTCGGAACCGCCCGCCGCCGCCAGTGAGCGTGAGCTGTTCACGGTAACCACGAGTGGCCTGCGTCAAGCATCACGCCGCATCATCTCGGGTCGCGGTGCGATTCGAAAGTGGGGTCTTCGCCGCGCGTTCGGCGTCATTGCGGCCACTGCGGTGGCGTTGATGCTGGTCGTTCTCTCGATCTTTCTGAATCCAGGTGCGGTTACCTTCGCACAGGTGCAACAGCGATTAAACCATATTCAGTCCGCTTCCTTGCGAATGAGGCAGGCCGTCGTCGTAACCTATAAGGACGGTGAGACGAGGACCATCCGGACAGAGCAGCGAGTTTTCGTGCGCGGCGATGGACGATCGCGGATCGAACTTCCCGAGGGGAAGCGTTCCGTGATCAGTGAATCCGATTTCAAGATGCTCGAAATCGATCCGGCCGCGAAAACGGCCAAGCTGACGTACCTGTATGCCTTCGGCCGGAAACGTGACGTGATTACAACGCTCCGGTCGCTGCACACGACCGCGGCCGCCCACGCGATTGCGGCAAAGCTCATTGACGGCAAGCCATGTCCTGGATTTCGAATCGAGGAACAGCATGCGACCCTGCGAGTCTGGGTGGATCGGGCCACTCAGCTACCGGTTCTCGCGGAACGCACGATGACTCTGCCGAATGAAGTCCCGCCCACGGAAGATGGTGCTATCCGCCCGGGCTCGACACAGATCACGCAGACCTACGCCGCCATGAAGTTCGATGAACCGCTTCCGGACGACTTGTTTGATGTCTCCCCTCCGGCTGGATTTGCGGTGACCACGGTCGGTAAACCTCCGGCGGACCGTCGCGAACTCTTCGCTGAGCCATTGGTTCTGACACCTCTAAGGGGTGTGGGGCCGCTGCACTTCGGGATGCCGGAAGTCGACGTATTCCAATTGCTTGGCAAACCGGACGAGACGGAGATCCTAAAACCGGCGTTCCCCGTGAATAAGGACACCTCGCAGATCGATGACAAGCCCCGCCCGCCCGGTGGACAGGTGGTCGTGCTAACCGAGTTCCATGTGCTGCACTATGATGGGCTTGGCTTGAGATTGACCGTCGAGGTCCGTGATGGCCTGACCGGCATCGAGTGTATCAGTCAGGCTCGATATGGGCCTTCGGTCCGCGATTTTCCTGGGGCGACCGACAAAAAGATCCGCATCAGCTCGTCGGAACAGGAGATTCGCATGGCTTATGGCAAACCGGATTCGTCCGTTTCGCCGGACGTGCTGGCGTATAGCGATCTCGGGCTTCGCTTCCAGTTGACCGAGCAGCGAACCGTTCAATCCATCAGCGCTGCCGACGGGAACGCTCGCCGCCTGCGGTTTGAATGGCGCGTTCCTCCGGAGTGAGGCGAGTGGCGAAAGAATCGCGACATCTCGCAGGGAAGTTCGCGCCGTGCGGATGGAACACAACCCAGCGCTGGAGAACAACGGAGCCCCTCCATGAGCGATGAGACCGCTCTTTCCCCCCTCCGCCGCCGCTTCAGCCTGGGCGACGGCATGATCGCGATCGCAGCCCTTGCGCCGACGTTCGCGCTTGCAACCTTCATGGTTCTGTCCGGCTCGTCGAATCGCTTGACATCCCTTGACGCATAGTGTACTATTGTATCAATCCGCGGGCGACGCCCGCGGAAAGGAAGGAGCGTGCCGGTGGTTGTGGAGGTTTCGTCAGTCAGGATCGCTGGGCGCCGGTGAGCCGGTGCCCGCCCCAAGGAGGGGCGGCCGCGCGCGGAAGGGACCGCACTCGTGCTTGCAGGTCCGTTGCGAACCCAGGACAAACGTCAGGGAATTTTTCGGATTGTTCGGAAATTTCGTGAGCGCATACCGGATATCGAGCCATTCAATTGGTATATTTCTATGGAAACGTTCGCGCGATCCGGCCGGTGGGTCCCGCAAGCGTTGGGACCGGCGGGAATGCTTCCGTCCGGCGGGTCCGTGCGGCGCACTCAGCGCGCACGGCCGGGCTGGGCGAACGCGCGATTGGGATCCAGGGTTCCGAGGGGCTGGCTGCGAGGCGGCTAACGACGCGTCGCCAAAAACACCAGAAACACCAAAAACCCTACCGGGAAGCCGGGAGCCGGCCGCTTCGTGAACGTTCGTGTTTAGCGCATCGTGTTCGAAATACGGCGGGTCATTGTAGGGGCGGGTTTCAAACGCACCCGGTTCTTCCCGCAAGACATTCCACGGTTCATATGGCGAGCAGAAGCTGATTGGTGAAGCTGGGCGGGTTTGAAACCCGCCCCTACCAGAGCGTGGCTTCGCCGCGCTGCGCGTTTGACTACGCGAGATGCTTCAACACGTACAGACGGGGAGAGGTGCCGGGCGCGCCGCGGCCTCTCTTACGCCCAGCGCAAGGCGGACGAATTGGACATTCGCAAATCGGTGAATGGCCTGATCGGCCGAACGGGCTCCGTGCGTTCCGCAGTCGAGCGGGGTACAATGCGTGCCGGCTGAAGCCTCGCGGGAGGCTTGCCGCGCACCCGTGAAGGATCGTGACATGACGTGCGTTTCCACGCTTTCGACCGCCCGAGACTCCGAGACCGCGCTCGGCGAGGCGCTGGAACGGGCGGCCCAGGATCTCGCGGGGCAGACGGCCGACCTCGCCCTCGTCTTTGCGTCGATACACCACGCCGACGCCCTCGGCCGCCTCGCCCGCGAGGTGCGAGCACGGGGGATCAGCCGGCACATCGTCGGGTGCACGGGCGAATCCATCGTGGGTGAAGATCGTGAGGTCGAGGGCGCACCCGCATTGAGCCTGTGGGCGGTCCGGCTTCCCGAGGCGACGATCGAACCGGTACGGCTGCGCTATGACGGCGGCTTTGAAGGGTGGACCGGTACGGATAAGGAGACCGTGCGTTCGGCGCTCCTCCTGCTCGCCGATCCGTTCACGTTCCCCGCCGACCGCTTCCTCAAGTCGCTCAGCGAGACCGCTCCGGGGCTGCCGGTCGCCGGCGGGATGGCCAGCGGTGCCCAGACGCAAGGGCGTAACCGGTTTGTGCTCGACGATGCGGTGTTCGACGACGGGGCGGTCGGGGTGCAGCTCGGCGGGCGCGTGGCTTTGCGCACGATCGTCAGCCAGGGGTGCCGGCCGATCGGCAAACCGTACATCGTGACGAAGACCGAGGGAAACCTCATCCGCGAGCTCGGTCGGCGGCCAGCCCTCGAAGCGCTCCGCGAGCTGTTCGAGTCGCTCGCGCCCGAGGAGCAGGCCCTCGTCCAGCAGGGGCTCCACATCGGGCGCGTGATCAACGAGTACCAGGAAACGTTTCGCCGCGGCGACTTCCTCGTGCGGAACGTGCTCGGGGCCGATGAGCAGGGGGGGATCGCGATCACGGACGTGGTTCGGGTCGGGCAGACTGTCCAGTTCCACATCCGCGACGCCGACACGGCCGACGAAGACCTGCGCGGGCTGCTCGATCGCGAACGGGCGGAGCGTCCGGACGCCCGGCGCCTCGGGGCCTTGCTCTTTAGCTGCAACGGCCGGGGAACGCGACTGTTCGACGCGCCGAACCATGATGTGAGCGTCTTGCACGAGTCGCTCGGTCCCATTCCCGTCGCCGGCTTCTTCGCCATGGGCGAGCTCGGCCCCGTGGGGGGGCAGAACTTCGTCCACGGCTTCACCGCCAGCATCGCCCTGTTCGAGGAGCCTTGACCATGCCGCCGGCCGAGCGCCCCTCCTGGTTCGATGAGCTCCAGCGCGCGCCAGCCTCGGTCCCCGAGGCGGCGTCGCGGCCCATTCCGCTCCTGTTCGACGCCGAGCACCGGCCGATCACCACCCGTGAGGCCTGGGCAAAACGGCGTGACGAGTTGAGCACCCACTGGCGGTCGTTCCTGGGAACGATCTCCGCCCCCCGCGCTGCGCCGCGGTGCGAGGTCCTGGAGGAGGACGAACGGGACGGCGTGCTCCGTCGGCTCGTGCGGTACGAGGCCGAGCCCGGCCTGCCGGTCGAGGGGTACCTGCTCCAGCCGCTGACAAAAGGGGAGCGTCGGGCCGGGGTCGTGGTCCTCCACTCCACGGTGGACCACACGATCCGTCAGCCGGCCGGGCTGGAGGGGCCGGCCGACCTCCACATCGGGCTGCACCTGGCCCGCCGCGGCCACGTTGCGTTTTGTCCACGTTGTTTCCTCTGGCAATACGGCGGCCCGGGCCTGCTTGGCAAGGCGGTGGAATGGCTCCGCGGACGCCACCCCGGTGTGACGGGGATGGGCAAGATGCTCTTCGACGCGGTTCGCGCGGTGGACCTGCTCGCCAGCCAGCCCGGGGTCGACCCCCGCCGCCTCGGGGCGATCGGCCACTCGCTCGGGGCGAAGGAAGCCCTCTACCTGGCGGCCTTCGACCCTCGGATCCGCGCCTCGGTCGCGAGCGAAGGGGGCGTGGGGCTGTCGTACTCGAACTGGGACGCCCCGTGGTACCTCGGCCCGGCAGTCCGCCGGCCCGGGTTCCCGCTCGACCACGGCCAGGTCGTCGGCCTCGCCGCCCCTGGTGCGCTCTTGATCGTGGGGGGCGACTCGGCCGACGGCGCCGTCAGTTGGCCGTATGTCGAGGCCGCCCTTCCCGTGTGGTCGCTTACCGGCAACCCGGACGGAGTCGGCCTCTACAATCATCGCCGAGGGCACAGCTTCCCCGCCGAGGCGCAAGAGCGGTCGTACGCCTGGCTCGAGTGGTTCCTGCCCGCAGCGAGCGGCACGCGCTGAACCAGGTTTGGGCATTGGGGAACGCGCAGCGACACTCGGTCCTGTTTCGCAATGACTGAACGGGTCCCGCGTGCCAGGTTCCACCGCCCTTTAGGGCTTGGGAGAACGTTTCCGTCTCCGGTCTCGATCATGCGGCCCGGCACTTCGCCCCCGCGACCGAGTTACTTGTGTTAAAGCCTGGTGAGTCTTATGATAAAAGGGAAGTCTGCGGCACGTTGATCCGTGGTTTGATATTCCAGGGATCGATCGGCCGATGTAAGATTCAGAGCCAGAGCGTGCATGGGACTGCCGGTCGGGCGAACGGCCCGGCGTCGGGAACCACGCTCCGCGGGAGCCGAAACGTGTCTCGCGCTGATCTCGATCACGGGCGGTCTCCTTCCCCCCCCTCTCTCCATCACCCCTTGGGCTGGGCGCGGCCGGCACGTGAGCGGACCGGCACGACGCGCGACTGGGTGATCTCTTCCGCCGTCTGCCTCACACACGGTCCGTCCCGGCACGGTCCGGAACCCTCGGGTGAGTCCTATGGCCACCTCGCAGACTGCTGCCCCGCACGTCGGTTCGTTACGGGAGCACGACCCCCGGACGCCCCGGCTGCTGCACCTGAGTGAGGTCATCGAGCACGCGGCGCACCTGCTCCCCGCGCAGGGGCCGATCACGGTCTTCATCCATCACAACACGCTTCACGCGTTTGAGGACCTGCCGTTCCACGAGGCGGTGAAAAAGGGCGCCCAGGTCTATGGTTGCCAGCCGTACCTGACCGAGGACCGTTACCGTGACGCCATGCGGCGGGGACGGATCCGCTTCGCTGAGCTGCACGAGATGCTCGAGCAGGATCTCGGCGAGCAGGCCTACGACCCGATCCCCTGCTTCGGGACGCGACTCGACCTGCGCCAGGCGATGCTCCAGTACCCGCTCCGGACCGGCCCGACCCATGAGCTTGTCTGGTACGTCGCCGACCAGAACGCCCTCAGGCGCGTCCGGAGCGAGGCCTCGGCGGCGGTCCGCGCGCGGATGATCGCGGAGAGCCGGCGCTGGGTCATGCGCGACCTGCGCGCGGGTTATGACCCCAGCCGGAACGGACATGGCAACGGACGGTCGAAGCGGCGAGTCACGGACAGTCTTTCCGAGCTCCTCGACCGCTCCGGCGAGGCGGCCCTCGAGAACTGGACCGAGGAGGACTGGGAGAAGTTCACCCTCCAGGCCCTCTGGCGCGTCTGCTGCGACGGCGTGCGCGACCTGCCGCATTACTCCACGCCCGCCGCGCCCGCGATCCGGCACCGCGACGTGCTGCTGGAAGCGACGGGCGTCGATGCCGACGCGCCGGTCAATGCGTTGATCATTCGCTTCTGCGCGGCGTTCCTCGACCAGGGGTTCGCCGACTGGCAGCTCCCTCGTCGCGAGGAGGGCTTCTACCGTTCCTTCTGCGCCCTGTACCGGTTGCCGTTCGGTCCGCCGGCGCGCTGGATGAAGGGGTTGGACCGGGAGCTCGCCCGGCTCGAGGACGAGCACGTCGGGCCGCTTGAATCATTGCTGGAGTCGCTCGAGATTCTCGGCGTCGCGGAGGACGAGTGGGAGAGCTACCTCTCCCGTGCGCTGCTGGCGCTGCCGGGGTGGGGCGGCATGGTCCATCAGGTCGAGGTGCGCGGCGACCGCGTCGCCCACCCCATCCCTGCCGGAAGCCTCATCGAATACCTCGCGATTCGGCTGCTGCTGGACCGTTTCGCGCTCGCTTACACGGCGCGGACCGAGCTTGGGATCACGGCCCCGGTGAGCGCCTTCTGGCGTCTCGCGCGCGGCTGGGTCGACCCGAACTGGCCGCCGAGCGTCGAGCAGCGGGCTTTCCTCGTCTTTCAGCTCGCCCAGATCTTCGGCCTGTCGCCCGACGTGCTGCACCGCCTGTCGAAGCCGGAGTGGGGCGCGATCCTCGAGGAAATTGAAACCTTCACCGCCATCGAGCGCCGGCGCGTGTTCCACATGGCCTACGAGCAGCGCTTCACGACCCAGACGCTGGACGCGGTCGCGCTGCACGCCCGCAAGAGCAACGGCCGGCCGCCTTCGCCCCAGTTCCAGGTCTGTTGCTGCCTGGACGAGCGCGAGGAGTCGTTCCGCCGCCATCTGGAGGAGCTGGCACCGTCGGTCGAGACCTTCGGCGCCGCGGGTTTCTACAGCGTCGCCATGTACTATCGGGGAGCGGCCGACGCCTACTTCGTCCCCCTCTGCCCAGTCGTAATCCGGCCCCAGCACTGGGTCGCCGAGGAAGTCGGCGATAACGCGGGCAAGCTCCACGAGCGGCGTGCCCGCACGCGGCGGGCGCTCGGTACGGCGTCGCACCACTTCCACGTCGGCACCCGCAGTTTCGCCCTCGGCGCCCTCTTGAGCGGTGCGCTCGGCGTCCTGGCGTCGATCCCGCTCGTGGCTCGCATCCTTTTCCCGCGCCTGACCGCCAGGATGCGGCAGCGGTTCGGGCGGATCGTCCAGACGCCCCCCTCAACCCGGCTCCGGCTCGAGCGCGTCGAGGACCCGACGGGCCCCGAGAACGGCCACGTTGGTTACTCGATCGACGAGATGAGCGACGTGGGCGAGCGGCTCCTCCGCGACATGGGACTCACGAACGGCTTTTCGCGGCTGCTCATCTTGCTCGGGCACGGCTCGAACAGCATGAACAACCCGCACAACTCCGCGTACAACTGCGGGGCCTGCGGCGGGTCGGCCGGCGGTCCGAACGCCCGTGCGATGGCGCAGATCTTGAACGACCCGCGCGTTCGCGAGCGGCTCGCGCAGCGCGGCCTGCCGGTCCCCGACGACACCATCGTCATTGGCGGTTATCACAATACGTGCGACGACTCGGTGGCGTACTTCGACCTGGACCGCGTGCCCGACTCGCACCGTCAGGAATTTGAGACGGCGCGCGGCTTGATCGAACAGACCTGCAACCGCAACGCCCACGAGCGCTGCCGGCGGTTCATGTCCGCGCCCTTGACGCTCTCGTTTGCCGCGGCCCGCGAGCATGTCGAGGGCCGGTCCGAGGACCTGGCCCAGACGCGGCCTGAGCTCGGCCACGCCACGAACGCGATCACGATCGTCGGCCGCCGCGAGTGGTCGCGCGGCTTGTATCTCGACCGCCGCGCGTTTCTCACGTCGTACGACCCGACCCAGGACGACGCTGACAGTTCCATCCTGACGCGAATCCTCGGGGCCGTGTTCCCGGTCTGCTCCGGCATCAACCTCGAATACTATTTCTCGCACGTCGACAACGACCGCTACGGAGCCGGGACGAAGCTGCCGCACAACCTGTCGTCGCTTCTGGGCGTCATGGACGGCGCGGCGAGCGACCTCCGGACCGGGCTCCCCTGGCAGATGGTCGAGATCCACGAGCCGGTCCGGTCGCTGTTCATCATCGAAACGACGCCGGAAGCGATGCTGCGCATCATCGAACGCAACGCAGGAATCGGCCAGCTCTGCCGCAACGCGTGGGTGCTCTTGGCCGTGCTGCACCCCGAGACGCGGGAAATCAGCGTGTACCAGGACGGCGTTTTCCGTCCGTACCGGCCGCAGGCCACGGTCCTTCCCAAGGCGTCCTCCTCGGTCGACTGGTACCGTGGCTGGCGCGACCATCTGGAGTTTGCCGAGATCGAAGCGTAACGCAAACGCACCGTGCAAAGGGTAGGCGTAGGGCCGGCCCTCGCCGGCCGGGACTCGGCCGGCAGGGGCCGGCCTACGGATTTCGGGGCCAGAGGGTATCGATGCCGGATCAACACCAGTGGCTGATGTTTTTCGGGCTGGTCGTCGTCGCCAGCCCGCTTCTCGTGACGGTCTTGCTCGGCGTTTCGTCCCTGCTGGATTGGAAGCTGGCCGAGGAGACGACGACGCGACTGGTTTATTTTTCGATCGTCATCGGCCTCGCCGCGGCGGCCGTCGTCCTGGTGAGCATGCTCGTCCTGGACACCCGGCACCTCGCGATCGACCTTGGCGACTGGGTCCGCATCCCGCGCCATTACCACTTCTCGGTGAAGTTCGTGTTCGACCGGCTCTCGGTGCCGTTCGCGATTCTGTCGTTCGTGCTCTCGGGCACGATCGGCGCGTTCGCGAGCAAGTACATGCACCGCGAGCGCGGGTTCAACCGGTTCTTCATGCTCTATTCGATCTTCGTGCTCGGAATGGTGGTCACCTCGCTGGCCGGCACGATCGAGACGCTCTTCACCGGGTGGGAGTTGGTCGGGCTGTCGTCGGCGCTGCTGGTCGCGTTCTTCCAGGAACGCCCCGCCCCCGCGAGGAACGGCCTCTGGGTATGGATCGTATATCGTGTTTCGGACGCCGCGTTGCTGCTCGCGGCGGTCGCGATGCACCACCTGCGTGGCGAAGGTGACTTCGACAAGCTGCTGGGGGCCGGCCCTTGGCCCGACGAACACACGGCAGTGGCAGTCCGCGAGGCGCTGGTGATTGGCCTGCTGCTGCTGGTGGCGGCGGCCGGCAAGTCAGCGCTCGTGCCGTTCTCGGGCTGGCTGCCGCGCGCGATGGAAGGACCGACGCCCTCAAGCGCGGTTTTCTACGGCGCGCTCTCGGTCCACCTCGGCGCCTTCCTGCTGCTGCGCGTCAGCCCGCTGCTCGACCGCTCGGCCACCCTGTCGGTCATCGTCGTCGTCTGGGGTCTCACGACGGCCGTGTTCGCGTACCTGGCAGGCAGCGTGCAGACCGACATCAAGTCGGCGCTTTCGTACGCCTCGCTCTCGCAAGTGGGCATCATCGTGGCCGAGATCGGCATCGGGTTCCGTTACGTCGCGCTCGTGCACCTGCTGGGCCACGCCTGCCTGCGTACCCTTCAGTTTGTTCGCGCTCCAACGTTGCTTCAGGACTACCACACGCTGGAAAACGCGATCGGCTCGCGCCTGCCGCGCGCCGGCGCTCCCTGGGGCCGCATGTACGCACACCGCGACCACGCGTGGCTCTACCGGTTCGGACTCGAGCGCGGCTACCTCGACATCATGCTGGTTGACTTCATCGTGGCGCCGATCGTGAAGGCGCTTCGGTGGTGCGACGCGCTGGAGCGCCGCTGGACCGACTTCCTCGCGGGCGAGGCGTCCCGTGAGTCGGACCAGGTCAAACCTCACTTCGGCACGATCGAAGAGTTTTCATGAACGTCCTTAGTCTCCCTTGGCTTGAAATCGCGGTCGCCATCGCGTTGGTCGGCTCGCCGACGGTCAGCCGGTTCCGTGACCCCAGCCGCGCGTACCGCTGGGGCCTCACGTTCACGGGACTCTCGTTCGTCTGCGCGTTCTTCGCGTGGATGTCATTCTACCTCGGCGTTCCCGCCGGCGGCATGCCGCGCTGGAGCATTCAGCCAGCGCTCTTCGGCCGGCAGGTCTTCCAGCTCGACGAACTGAACGCCCCGCTGCTGCCGACCGTCGGGATGCTCCATTTCCTGACGACCCTGTCGACCGCGCGGACCCACATGCGCCGGTACTCGGTATCGTGGTCGCTGGCCGCGGAGGCGATCCGGCTCTTGACGTTCGCAGCGAAGGAGCCCTGGGTGCTGATCGGCCTGCTGGCGGTCTCGACGATCCCGCCGTACGTCGAGCTGCGGACCCGGAACCGCCCGACCCGGGTGTTCGTGTTGCACATGGCACTCTTTATCGGCCTCCTGGTGATCGGCTGGGCGGGCGTCGAGGCAAGCACCCGCGGCGGCTCGCCCGCGGCGTGGTGGGCCACGGTGCCGCTGCTGGTGGCCATCCTCGTCCGGTGCGGCACGGTGCCCGCCCACACGTGGGTGACCGACTGGTTTGAGCACGCCTCGCTCGGGATCGCCCTGCTCTTCATCACGCCGCTCAGCGGTGTGTACGCCGCGGTCCGCCTGGTGCTGCCGATCGCGCCGGTCTGGGTGCTCCAGAGCATCGGTCTCTTTTCCCTGATCACGGCCGTTTATGCCGCGGGTATGGCCACAATTCAGCGCGAGACGCGGCGGTTCTTCGCGCACCTGTTCCTCAGCCACGCGTCGCTCGTGCTTGTCGGCCTGGAGCTCCATTCGGAGCTTTCGCTCTGCGCGTCGCTTTGTCTATGGTTCGCCGTGATCCTCTCGCTCGGCGGCTTCGGCCTGACGCTCCGCGCCCTCGAAGCCCGTTTCGGCCGGCTCTCGCTGACCGACTACCACGGCCTTTACGAACACTCCCCCACGCTGGCCGTCTGCTTCCTGCTGACCGGCCTGGCAAGCGTCGGGTTCCCGGGGACGCTCGGGTTCATCTCGACCGAGCTGCTGGTAGACAGCGCGGTGGAAGTCAGTCCGTCGGTGGGAGTCGCGGTCGTCACGGCCGCCGCCCTGAACGGCATCGCCGTCGTGCGGGCCTACTTCCTGCTGTTCACCGGGGCGCGGCACGTCTCGACCGTTTCGCTCGGCATCGGCCTGCGCGAGCGCGCGGCCGTGCTCACGCTTGCTATGTTGATCCTCGGCGGCGGCCTATTCCCCCAGCCCGGCGTCACGACCCGCGAGCGGGCGGCCGAGGAAATCTTGCAGGACCGCACCAGCCGCCCCGCGGTCCCAGTAGGCCACGCCGACACGACGGAGGCCCAGGAGAACGTGGTGTCGGACTCGAGCGACGCCGGACATGCCGTCCGTAGGCCCTGACGCGGAATTCCGTTGAGTTCACCGACAGGCAGGCCACTCAGCCAGGGGATCGAGCCGGTGTCCGGATCCGAGAACGCCACGGCTCGAGGTACGAGCCCGACGCCCGGTCAATCCGCGGAGGCCGCGCTTCGCCCGGGTCTCCGGTTGTTCGCCGTGTCATTCACGGCCTTGTTTCTCGAGCTGATGCTCATTCGCTGGGCCCCCTCCGTGGTGCGCCTGGTAGCCTACTATGCCAACCTGCTGCTGCTCAGCTCGTTTCTGGGCCTGGGACTGGGCGCGATGTCCTCGCGCCGGCAAGGGAACTTGCTCCGTTGGTTCCCCTTGCTTCTAACGTTGAACGTCGGAGGCCTGTTGCTTTGCCGGCACGTGGTGCTGCCCGGGGGTGGCGGGGAGATGAAGTTCTTCGCCGCCGAGAGCCGGGTCGTCAATTACCTGGTTCTGATCGGGATCTTCGCATCCAACGCACTCCTTTTCGTTCCGCTCGGGGAACAGATTGGCGTCCTGTTCGGACAGCTCCCGACGCTCCGGGCCTATTCGTGGGACCTGCTGGGGAGTCTCTGCGGGACGATTGCTTTCGGCATGTTTTCATTCTTCTATTTTTCGCCCGCCGTCGGCCTGGCGGGGGTGGCGCTGATCATCCTGGGCCTCTCCTCCCGAAGGCAGCGACTGTGGGGCCTTCCGGTGCTCAGCCTCGGCGTCGCAGCGCTCTGGTGGGCGAGCCCGCCGGGGGCGATCTGGTCGCCGTATTACTACATCACCTTCGGAACGGTCGAGGGGGGCACAGGCGTTCCCGCGCCGACGCCGCCTCGGAACCTGCGGGCGATGCAGGATCCCCCGGTCTACACGGTCAGCGTCAACCAAGACTTCTATCAGATGCACGGCACGATCGACCTCGGGCGCTATTCGCCAGGGAACCCCCGAGGGGCGCTCGTCCGGCTGTTGCGCGATCAGTACCTGCTGCCGTACGCCCTCGCGCCGGGCCGCCGGCGCGCTCTCGTGCTCGGCTCGGGCGGCGGCATGGACGTCGAGGCCGCGCTGCTGTCGGGAGTCGCACACGTCGATGCCGTGGATATCGACCCGCGGCTCATCGCCCTCTCGCGCCGGATCAACGCCTCGGGGTGCTACGACGACCCCCGTGTGACAGTCCACGTCAACGACGCCCGAGCGTTCCTCGAAAACGCCGCGCCGGGCTACGACGCGGTCATCTTCGGCTTCCTCGACTCCCAGGCATTGTTCACCTCGATGAGCAACCTCCGGCTGGACGGGTTCACTTATACTGTCGAAAGCATTCGAACTGCGCACCAACTCCTGAACGATGACGGGCTGCTCGCGCTGTCGTTCGCCGCGGGACAGGATTGGCTCGCCCGCAAGCTCATCCGCATGGTGGCCGACGCCACCGGCACGTCACCCCTGGTGTACGTCCAAGGAGCCCAGATCATCATCTGTGCGCCGCGAGGAAAGACCGCCGTTCCGCCGCCGTCCTCCTTCGGCCGGTTCCGCCAGGCGCGTTACGACCTGAACGCGCAGCCCCCGCAGGCGGTCGCCACCGACGACTGGCCGTTCCTCTACTTGCGCGAGCGGACCATCCCGCGCGACTACCTGGTCGTCATCGCCGTGATCGTCGCTCTTTCGCTCGCGACCATCCTCCGCGGCCGGCGCGGCGCGTGGGGTGCGAACGCCCTCCATTTCTTCTTCCTCGGCGCAGGGTTCCTCCTGCTCGAAACCAAGAGCATCAGCGACTGCACGCTCTACTTCGGAACGACGTGGATGGTCACAATGATCGTCGTCGCCGGCGTGCTTGCCATGGTGCTTGCGGCGAACCTGCTGGCGACCCGGGTCCGCCCGTCCCTGCTCTGGTACGTTCCGCTCTTCGCAGCGCTCGTCTTACTGCATTCCGTCCCGCATTCCTGGGTCCTGTCCCAAACGTTCGCCCAGCGGCTGCTCTGGGCGGTCCTCGTCGTGCCGCTGCCGATCTTCTTCGCGGGCATCATCTTCTCGACGACCTTCCGGGGCGCCACCGAGGCCGGCGTCCTGTTCGGGGCGAACCTCGTCGGGGCCATGATCGGGGGCTTCTGCGAGTATCTCGGCATGGTGACCGGCAACGCGGCGCTCATGCTGCTGGTGATGGCCGCCTACGCCGCAAGCGCAGCCTGCCAGATTGCGGTCGCGGCAACGAAACGCGGCCAGTCGTAACTCCGGGAACTTGCCGAGTTACCGCTTCCCTCGCTCCGCCACAGCGCGGAACTGCGCCTGGTTGAAGATGGCCAACAGACGCACCCCCACCCGCGCCGGGGCCAGCTCGTAGAGCGCGGGGGCTTCCGCAAGGCGCGCGAACAGGAGGGAATCGCCGGGCCGCCGCGGCAGGTACAGGCCCTGGCGCATCTGGAAGATCATGTAACAGGGCTTGGACTCGTCGTACATCAGGGCAAGGCGCTCCTGGAATTGCGGCCCGTCCATGTTGTGCACGACGATGTCCGGCCGGAGTCTTCCCCAGCGCTGCTCCCAGGCGAAGGTGCGGACGTTCGGCGGCGGGAAGATCAGCAACGTCGCGCCACGCGGCAGGTTCGCGTTCATCCAGTCGAGCACGTCCTCGGTCGCGCTGTCCCAGAAATAGGTCGTTTCCATCCCGGCGGCCTTCGCGCCCCGCGGCCCTCCGATCAGAACGTTGTAATAGGCCAGCTCGTAGGGATGAATCGCCACCGCCTCCCAGCCGGCGGTGAGTATTCCCATCATCGCGGCCACCGTTGCGAACCGGCGCCAGCCCAGGCTCTTCGGGCGGAGCAGCACCTCGACCCCGTAGCCGGCGAGGACCGCGAAAAAGAAGAACGCCGGTACGAGCTGCCGCAGGCCGTCGTGCGCCGGCATGAACGAGAGCATCCTCATCCCCATCAACGTCAGGAAGTTGACCGCCGCCCAGCCCGCCACGGCACGTTTCGACAGGCGCGCGTCCGGCTCGATCGTCCGGCTCCGCCACCCCGATGCCCCTTCCCACACCGCCGCGGTCAGCCCCAACGCCGCCAGCACGAGCAGGCCGAGCGGAACCATCGTAGCCGTCAGCACGGCCGTGTTGTGCCACGGCAAGAAGCTCGTCACCGAATCGTAGACGCGGCCCAGGTAGCAGGTCGGGACCTTCTGCGGGTAGCTGAAGAACGAACGCGCCCAGCGCACCATTCCGCCGACCGGAACCGGCCACCACGCTGGGTCGAGCGCGAGCATCGTCGCCGGCACCACGGGGACCGCCCACACGATCGGCCGCCACGCGCCGCGCGGGCGATACAAGATGGCCCAGAGGACCATCGCCGGCAACACCAGCACCCCCGTCGCCTTGCACATGATCGCAAGGCCGGCCAGCACGCCGAATCGCCAGGGGGCCCGGCCCGTCTCGCAACTCTGCACGAACGCCACCGCCGCAAGGAACCAGAACGCGCCGAGGTCGACGTCGGCCGTGATCTGCTGCGCATCCCCAAGGACCCGCGGGTTGAACAACAGCCCGCCCAACGCCGCCAAGGCCGCGACCGGCCCCCAGTGCGTCCGCACGAACCGGAACAGGAACCCGGCCGTTATGGCGAACACCAGTACGGTGGACAGCCGATAGGCGCGAAGCGGGCCGACGAGTCCCTCGAACACCACGCCCGTAACAAGACTCAAGACCTCGGGGACCGGCGGATGTTGATCGGGCACTTCGCGGCAAACCCGCCAGCTTCGTTCGAGCCCCGCGCGGCTCAGGGCGATTGCCCGTTCTGCCGATGTGCCGAACACGCGCAGCAGCCAGTCGCGCACGTCGTGCTGGCGCTCGAAGAAGTAAGGCTCGTCCCAGGTCATCCCGAGCTCGCCGCGCCAGAGCCAGACGACCGCAATGCACCCCACGATCCCCGCCGCGACCGCGAGAATCTCCCGCACAGCCGGCCCGGCACTCGTTTTCGGTTCTGGCGCCATACGCTCTCCCTCGGACGCCACCAACGTACGGTTAGGACGACCAATATGGCCAAAACAGTGAAACACGCAAGCAGCGGAACAAGAGACTAACTCTCCCCCCACAAAAGGGGCGGGAGTCAGAACTCCGCATCCGCGACAGTCTTTGACCGGCGGATCAAAGACTGAGATCTTCGGGGAGTCCCCCGCCGCTGACAAGATCGTGCTTTCGAGTGACTGGAAAATGTCGGAATTTGGGCGAGTGCGCAGGCAGAACCCGTCCCCGCGAGTGTCGACTCGAGGCATCTCGGCCGACGGCCCCAAAACGTGCAGCCACGAGGACACGGCCGGCCACCGGGCTCCCGAAGGGTGAAACGGAGCCTGGACTTCCCGCCTTGCAGAACGTGCGGCGGGCAGTCTTCTCGCAGTTTCGGGTACCACCGCGCGGCCCAAGCCTCGAGCCGCGCGGCGGTTTTTCGTTGGGGTGACGCGCGCCGTCCTCTTGCGCAAACGGCGGGCTCTAAGCCGAGCAAGTCCTACCGCACCCGTCGTTCTGTTCTCGCGGATCATCCGGGTCTTCGCTGACCCGGCCGCTGGCAGGCTGGGTGCATTGCCAATCCACAAATCCAACGTCGTGCCGGATTGCGGGCAACGAACGCTTGGAAAACTCGACCTATGGTTTCCTGCAGAGACGAACAATCCCCGCGCCAAAAGCGCTGAGCCCACGTGATGACCGGGGCAATCGTCGACGTGGATGCCATATTGAGGACGACGGTTCGAGTTCTTGGCTGCCGCCGCCACGCCCCGAGATAAAACCTCCTATGAAACCGCGGAGTTGCAGAAAGACATCAAGAAACCATTCCCATGTGGGTCAGGGGCCATCTTCCAAGGAGGGTGTCACCAGCAATGCAACGCAAGCCGCTGGCAGCGAATGGTCGAGCCGCTATGGTCTTGCGACCGCGGAGCCCTCGGAACTCTCCAGCGGGCGTCGCCGCGTGCTCGTCTGGCTGAGTCTTGTGAAGGAGAGAACGCGTGTCTTGATTTCCCAGGGCAAGACGGCTCTCGACGGAATCGCCCGTGTCTTGTTCGGTGGGTCCCGGGCCTGGCGGAAGGCTTTTCAAGGCTATCTGCCGGGGGCCGCGCGTGATGCGGTCGAAGCGGCATTACGCAAGAGCGAGTCGGAAGCCCGCAAGCTCGCCTTGGTGGCCGCTCGGACCGACAATGCGGTGATCATCACCGACGCCCTCGGCCGTATCGAATGGGTGAACGCCGGCTTCACCCGCATCACCGAATACAACCTCGAAGAGGTGCTCGGCCAGAGGCCGGGCCACGTGCTGCAAGGGCGCGAGACCGATCCGACGACCGTCGCGTATATGAGGTCGCGGATCGACCAGGGCGAGGGGTTCAAGGTCGAGGTTCTCAACTACTCGAAATCGGGGCGCGAGTACTGGCTCGCGATTGACGCCCAGCCCGTCCACGATGACGACGGCAGCTTGACCCACTTTATCGCGATCGAGAGCGATCTTACCGACCGCAAGCAGGCCGAGATCGCGTTGCGCCGGTCGCACGACGAGTTGGAAGACCGCATTTCGGAACGGACCGCCGAGCTGATCGTCGCCTACGACGCCACGATTGAAGGCTGGTCGCGCGCGCTCGAACTTCGCGACAAAGAGACGGAGGGTCATTCGCAACGGGTGACCGAGATGGCATTGCAACTCTCGCGGGTCATGGGCATGGCCGGCGCCGATCTCTCGCACGTACGGCGCGGTGCGCTCCTGCACGACATCGGTAAGATGGGCGTCCCCGACGGAGTGCTCCGCAAGCCCGGTCCGCTCTCTGACGAGGAGTGGCAGATCATGCGCCGGCACCCGCAGTACGCGTATGAATTGCTCTGGCCGGTAGAGTTCCTCCGCCCCGCGCTGGAAATCCCGTACTGCCACCACGAACGCTGGGACGGCACGGGCTACCCGCGCGGGCTCAAAGGTGAGCAGATCCCCCTGGCCGCGCGTATCTTCGCCGCGGTCGACATCTGGGACGCCCTGAGATCCGACCGCCCCTACCGCGCGCGCTGGGCTGACGACCGGGTCATCGAGCACATCCGGTCGCTATCGGGCACGCACCTCGATCCCGCCGTGGTGGACAGCTTCCTGGCAATCCTCGCCCAGACCGAGTCGAAGCCGCTGCCGACTGCTGACACACGGGCCTAAGAACGGTTCCACACGCCAGCGATGCGTCGCGGAGACGACAGGGCTCGAAACCGCAACCTCGTGGTTTCAAGTCGCACATCTCTTGATTCAATTTATCGCCTTAAGGCACCTTTTCCACTCTTCGGCGCAACGCCTGGTCCATCTCAAACCTAAGTTCCGCGACTAGCGTCGCGGCGGAGACCGATCGCGTGAGAGGCGCCCCCTGCCCTGCCCACTGGGCCCCGTAGCCGAACTCCCCCGCGGCCCTCGCGGCGGCATGCAGCGCCTTTCCGGCATCATAAGCGATCGGGTAGTCCGGGATCATCCCGATTTCCACTGTGTCACCCAGTGCCGTGAATCGGTTTGCGAGGCATCGTGCCGGGCGGCCCGAGATCGCCGACGTCATGACGGTGTGCCGCGCGCCCGCGCCGAGCAAGGCCGCCCGGAAACCGGCGTCGGCCGACGACTCCGGGCACGCGATGAACGCGGTGCCGAGCTGGGCGGCGCTCGCGCCGAGCGTGAGGCACGCCGCGATCCCCGCCCCGTCCATGATCCCACCGGCCGCGATCACGGGGAGATCCAGGCTCGTCACCAGCAGCCGGGTCAGCGCGAGCGCCCCCATCCGGTCGTCCGGCAAGTCCGGGTCGAAGACTCCGCGGTGCCCGCCCGCCTCGTAGCCCTGCGCCACCACCGCATCGACTCCGGCGGCGGCGACCGCGCGCCCTTCCTCCAGGTTCGTGGCCGTAGCGAGCAAGACGATCCCGGCGGCATGGAGTGCGTCGATGCGTGCTTGCGACGGCAGACCAAAATGGAAGCTCACGACCTTCGGCCGCTCGTCGACGAGCACGGCGAGCATGGCATCATCCTCGACGAAGCTCCGGTAGATTTCCCGGAGCCGTCGGGGCGGCTCCGCGCCGTAACGGGCAAAAACGGGTGCCAGCCGGTCCAGCCAGCCAGCCTCCCGGTCGCCGTTGGGCACGGCGGGCCGGTGACAGAACACGTTGACGTTGAACGGGCGCCCGGTCGCGCTGCGGACCTCGCGGATCATCTCCCGGGCGGTCTCGGCCGTCGCCGCGCCGACGCCGATGGAGCCCAGTCCACCCTCATTCGACACGGCCGCGGCCAGGGCGGGGGTCGAGACGCCCGCCATCGGCGCCTGGACAATGGGCAGCTCGATACCGATTTTCTCGAGCAACGCGTTCATAGAAGTGACTCTCCGGGAAGTGCCGCTGGCCGCACTCGGTCGACGCGAGAAACCAGGACCGTGCTCCTCGCGCGACCCGCTCCTCGATCGCTGGCGGGGCCGCTTCCGCAAGCAGCCCCCGCAGCGCGACAACGGATGGACCGTTCTCCGAGAATCACACGGTCACGACGACCTTGCCGATCTGCTGGTTCGACTCCAGATAGCGATGGGCCTCGACGATCTCTTCGAGGGGAAATGTCTTGGCGATGATCGGCTTGAAGCTGCCGTCGGCGAGCCCGCTGTTGACGAATGCCTTGCCGCGTTCCAGGCGTTGCGGATCGCCGGTGATCTCCATCAACACGTAGCCGCGAATCGTGATCCACTTGCCCAAGACGTCAAAGAGCGGGAGCGGCGTCGGCTCGGGGCTCAAGGCGCCGTAGAGGATGACAATGCCAAGTCGCGCCGTCGCTTGTACGAGCTTCGTAACGGTCGGGCCGCCCACAGGGTCGAACACAACGCGGGCTCCGTTCCCGCTGGTGAGCCCGAGGATCTCTTTGACCAGGTCCTGCTCGTCCGTGGCGATCACGTGGGCCGCGCCGGCATCAACGAGGGCCTGACGCTTCGAGCTGCCGCGCGTCAGCGCGATGGGGACCGCTCCGACCTTGTTGGCGATCTGGATGGCCGCCAGGCCGACGCTGCTCGATGCCGCGGGGATCACGATCGCATCGCCGCGGGTCAGGCCGGCGATGTCGATCAGGGCTCCGTAGGCGGTCAAGTACTGCATCCAGACCGCCGCCGCATCGACCCATGACAGCGAGGCGGGATGGTGAGTGACGGCGTGGACCGGGGCGTTCGCGAGGTCGCCGTAAAGCCCATAGGCGTTCAGGGAGAAGCTCGGAATGGTGCTGACCGCGTCACCGACCTTGAAGCCCCGCACGCCCGGTCCGATGGCGGCGACGGTCCCTGCCGCCTCGTATCCCAGACGGGCGGGAAGCCTCGGCTCTTCCAAGTACTGGCCGCGGCGGAACATCGACTCAGCACGGTTGAGACCCAGCGCGTGGATGCGGATCTGGACTTCGCCCGGCCCGGGGGGCGAGATCTCCAACTCCTCGATCTTCAGGACCTCGGGGCCACCGGTCTCGTAAAATCGGACAACTCTGGCCATGGTGTTCTCCTCGTAGGTGCGATGCGCCTGAGGATGTCCCTCCGGCATTCTAGAAGTGCGGGCAATGAGGGGAAGGGAGAGCGCTCCGTCGTGCTAACCTTGCTGGCCGCGCTGCGCATCATCGCCGATCACGAAATGCACGATAACGTCGCCGAGCGGTCCCGCGACCGATCTCGATGAAGGGTAGTTTCCCGCTGGGCTGCACCAGGAAACGCGTCGGCGTATCGGACCGAAGTGCGCAAGACCGCTCCAAGGCCAAGCCTGATGAAGTTGTTCAAACTCCTGTCGTAAGGTGGAGCGGTCGAGCTCCGAGCCGTGCAACGAACGCTTGTGCAGTGCGCGCGGCCGAAATGCTCCTAACCCATCGAGTCATTTGGAACTTCGCTGATTGACCGGCCGACTTCGGCCCGTCATTATTAATGGGTTTGCGTGAGAGAATCACAAGTTCGGAGGCGCGAAGAAAAGGGGTTTGCATGGAACAGGTCGTTGGAATTGGTGGCGTATTCTTCAAAGCGCGCGATCCCAAGGCGCTCGCTGCCTGGTATCGCGAACACTTGGGCGTGCCCGTCGAACCGGAGCACACCTACGGGGCTTTCACGTCTGCCGCGGCTGGAGAGCAGGCGGTTTGGTCTGCCTTCCCTGCGGACACCTCCTACTTCGGTTCCGGCCCGGCCCCGTTCATGGTCAATTATCGCGTGCAGAACCTCGACGCCATGTTGGCCCAACTCCGAGCTTCCGGGGCGCAGGTAGACGACCGAGTCGAGAACTACGACTTTGGCCGGTTCGGCTGGGCGACCGACCCGGAGGGCAACCGATTCGAGCTATGGGAGCCGCACCCATCCGGGCAGGCGTAAGCAAGCGCACCGGGCCGAACCAACGGCTAAAGCAGACCGGGGCCGCCATCTTGGTTTTTCGAGCTTCAGCGTTCTTGCAGGCGGCACCGGGAGCTTACCCGAGCGTTCAGGAGGCGCGCGTCGGTCTGATCGACCGATTCGTCGAAGGACACACCGAGATGGAGGGCCAGGACGCGAAGCGAGGCAGATAAGCAGAATGTTGATCAACGAGTCGCACAGCGCGCTGGCCAATCTCTTAAGCGTCAGCGCTCGGCCCGAATGCTACACGGTAAGATCGGACCGCGTGCAGGATCCAAGAATCCACGTGTGATTCTCTTCTCACCTCAAATTCTCCCGTTCTCCCACCGGCTACCGAGGGGGACTCAACTGCAAACGCGGCGCAGCCGGTTCCGCTCAAGGCAAGCCGGCCTTTTTCGTCCCCCACATGCATCGTAGGGCGAAAAGGAGGCGGAACCGACCACGGCCGGAGCGCCTACCGCCAGTTGACCGAACAGCGATCGGGATGACGGGCACGGATGCCTGGTAACGGCGGACAACTTCGATGCAAGTAATGGCAGGGATTGTGTAGCGCGCGAACTCCGCGCGGTAGCTGAGCGCGTGGTCGGCGACGGTCGGGTTCACGCCCTTGGTGATTTCGGAAAAGATGTCGGTATCGAGGAGCGCCTTGTTCAAAGGTCGAGTTCCCACCAGGTCTCTTCGCGCCGCTGGCGGTAAGCGTCGGCAACGAGCTCATCCATCAATTCCGTGTCATTGCGCATCAGCTCCAAGATCGGATCCTGGCCGGAATCCCCCCCCTCCAGTACGGGCCCGACGGGGTGCCCTTCTTGGGCGGGATCGCGTAGCACCAAACGGGCCGCCTCGCCAATCGCGTCGTCGAGGGAAGTGAACCGGCCGCTATGCACGGCGGCTTCAATCGCGCGTTCCACGTCCTTGGATAACTGGATCGCCACAATACGTTTTCTCCTTCGGCTTCACCCTCGTGTAGCCCCCGCAGGTTGCCATTCCGTGATTTCCAGACCTACTGACATTTCGACCCGTGGCCAGAATGGCAATGATTCCCAAGTCTGGATGGCCGATACGATAGAGCGGTCGGGAACCGAACCGCGCCCCTGCCCTCTCGTCGCGGCGGAGGCATTCTTGGGTGCGCTCACGACTCCACTCGGGTGCGAGGAAGAAAGGCGCAAGCGGACACGCAACCAAGGATAGGTTGATCCTGGCCCCCCTAATCCGTTGATCGCCGACCTAGCAAACCAGGAAGGCTCGTGCGATTGAAGAAACTAGGCGCACGAGGAAATGACTGATCCTTGTACCGGCTCTCATTTGAACGAGAGGCCAAAACCGTGATCGTGAATTGGCGCAAGTCCTGCGCCGCAATCGATGAAGTGGAGACGATGGGGATCGAACCCACAACCTCGTGGTTGCAAACCACGCGCTCTCCCAATTGAGCTACGTCCCCGGGTTTTCGGGCAGCCGAGTCGCGGGGCGACTCTGGCATGATTTTAACGACGCCGGTCGCCTTTGACTAGACGCGACGCTTGGCGCTCGGAAAGTTCGCGCCTATCGGCTCCGTAGCCACTGGTCGGCGTAGATCATGGCCTTGGTCCGGGTCGAGAGCGGGTGCGCTTCCCAGTGCGATTCTCCCCCTTGGGGGTTGGTGACGGTCTCGATCCACTGGCGGATGACCAGGGGCGACTGGCTCACCATCGCCGCGCGGCGGAGGCGGTTCGGGCCCATGGGTTGCTCGAAGAAGACGGCGTAATAGGGAAGCTCCTTGTATTTCAGCTTCGCCAGGTACGTGCCGATGGCCTTGTTCAGCTTGACGAGGTCGTTGCCGAACGCCGCGCGGAACTCGGCGAGGTGCTGCTCCGGACTGCGCGGTTCGAGCGGGGGCATCGTGCTCATCTTGGCCAGGAAAGCGACGAACTCCTTCAGCCGGTGGTGCGCCAGGTAGTGGGTCACGGCCCAGGCGAGGGCGTAGTCGGTCGGGGTCAGCTCCTCCTTGGTCACGACGTACTCGACCAGCGGCTGCCGGGGGTCGCGGCCGAGGAGCGGGCGGTCGCCGCTGCCGACGTTGAGCGCGGCCTGGTCGTCGAGGTCGCGGATCGTCGCCATGTGCATCGGGTTGACTTCGCCCAGGCCCTTCCAGGCAATCTCTCCCTTTTTGGTTGTGATCGGTGGGGAGCAGTATTCCGCCAGGCCCTCCACGAGCCACATCGGCCAGGCGCCGAGCCTCGGCTGGATGCCGATGTTCGAGAGGATCTGGTGCGTCCCCTCATGTGCGACCGTTTGCGGCCGGCGGAGGGCGGCGACTTCGGGGGCGGCCTGGTCGTGCGTGGAACGTTCGTAGAAGTAGATCCGGTTCGTCAGGATCTCGTAGTAGGCCTGGACCTCGGGGGCGACCGGCTTGAACGCGCGGAAGTCCTTCTCGTCCCGGAAAATCACTGCGACCAGCGGGAACTCGGCGTCGCGCGTCGGGACGTCTTGCTTCCGGAACGCGTCGGAGATGCCCTTGTACAGGGCCTCGAGGAGCCGGCCGCTGTCGGTCGCGAACGTGGCCGACGACTGGTAGAAGATCAGGTAGTGCGGGGTCTGGTGGACCACGAAATCCTTGAACTGGCCCGCCTGCAGGTCCCTGCGCATCTCGTCGAAGGTCGCGGGCCGAAAGGGCTCGTCGGTGTAGGCCAACCCTCGGGCGAAGCCGAGCTGGCCGTCGGGGAGATAGACGCTCGTCTGCTCCGCGTTCTGCCCGTGGACACGCGCGACGAACACCCGGCCGTCGGCGCGCACGCGGATGCATTTGCCCTGCTCGGGGGGCGCGATCGGGGCTGCCGGTCCCGGCGGCGGGGGGACAGGTCGATCGGCCTTGGACCGGAGCGCGGTCGGGTGGGTGGAGGGAACGGCGGACGTCGTGTCGGACACCGCGGTCCGGCGGGCGTCGCCCGCAGCCGCGTGCCTCACTCCAGCCAGGAAGGTTAGGACCGCAACGGCCCCGGCACACCATGCGGGAACGCCGAGCCGACGCGCTTGCAGCGAGCTGCGAGTCTCCGCGAGGGGTCCCATCGCCGTTGTTCCTTCGGAGGCGTTGGCACGATCGGCAAGACCGCGGGGGGCTTCACTGAGTCTAGCAGCCGTGCGCCACCGAAGGAAGCCGCGCGCGCCGGCATCTTTCGGAGCGCGCGATCAGCCCCGCGCACGACCCGCCAGCTCCGCGCGAACGAGCCTGACCCCCTCCACCATCGCGCGCGCTTTTGCCGTCGCCACGTGCCGCGCGGTCTGCGAGAAACCACAGTCGGGCGTAACCGAGACCCGCGACGCGTCGACCCGCCGTAACACGCTGCGCAAGCGGTCGGCGACCAGCTCCGGCGGCTCGATCCACGTGTTCTTCACGTCGACCAGCCCCACCGCCACGTCCATCGTGTCCGGCAATTCCGCCAGAAGCTCGACCTCGGCCATCTCGCGGCTCGCGAACTCGAGGGCAAGCTGGCTCACCTTCGCCCGCCCGACGTGCGGGAACAGCGGGCGGTACGACCGCCAGCCGACTGCGCGGGCCCGGTAGTTGCCGAAGCACATGTGCATGCTGATGTAAGCGTCCACGCCTTCCACCGTGCGCGCGATCACGTCGAGGAAGCGCTCGGGCGCGTCGGGGTGACAGGCGAAACTGGGCTCGTCGAGCTGGACGAAGTCGACCCCGGCCGCGACGAGGGCCTTGAGCTCGGCGTTGACGAGCGGGATGAGCGCTTCGGTCACGGCGTCGCGATCCTGATAAACAGCGCCACCGTTCAAGCAGCCGGCCAGCGTGTAGGCGCCCGGGACCGGCACCTTGCACGGTGCCCCGGTCAAGGCGCGGAAACGTTGGTATTCGCCGACCGTGCCGAGCCCGCCGCGTCCCTTCACCCGCAGCGGGGCGACACAGCGGTACTTGCTCCGCTGGTCGTGGGCCGGCGCTCCCCAGTGGCGGGCTTGCGGAAGGGGCTCGAGGCCGTCGAGGTCGTCGTAGAACCCGAGGTTGAAATCGACCCGCTGCATCTCACCGTCGGTGATCCGGTCGAGCCCGGCCCGGAGCTGGTCGTCGATTGCCAGGCGCACGGCGTCGGTGAGGGCTTCGGTTCGGTCCGCCACGCCGAAGCGTTCGGGCGCGGCGGCGACGTCGGCGATGAACTTCTCGTACCAGCCGGGGAAGGCCCAGCTCCCGATCACGGTACAGGGGATCAGGGGGTCGTTCATCTTTGGTGACCTCAGATTCCCGGCCGGCAATGGCCAGCCCTACCGGAAGACGATACGCCGCGGCCAAGTCGCGATTCATGATTCATTATGGCGGACCGAGCGGGCCCGAGGAAACGGCGCACACAGCAATCAATCACCCCCACGATGATCACGCAAAAGACGATCCGTCATGAAAAAGCCCGCTCCCCGGTCGACGGGCGACAGTTGGCTGCGTTTCTTGGCTTGGGTCTTCGTTCATTCTGGCCGAGAATTCCGTATGTACGATCATGTTTGGGTGAAGATCGAGCCGGTGCCTGCGTACTTCCGGGGCGACAACCCGCTGAGCGATGACATTGACTACCGTGTCTTTATCAACCAGGCCATAGAGCACCTTCATGCCGACGCGGTGCGCTGTTACCGGAAACATGGGCGCGGGGTGGTCGTACTCGGGCGGCCGAACGGTGTGTTTCTCGAGGGCTGGTACGGGCTCCCGCGCAACGATCAGCGGTCGGTGCACGAGGCGGCCTGTCTGAAAGACCTGTTGCAGTACGACCCCGTCCGGGAGCTCTTGGTCGGCATCGGTGATGGGGATGTCTGCCCGGTCTGCGTCTGGAGACTCATGGTCGACCAGCCGACGCCCGCGCAAGCATGGCGCGACTTCGATTTGACGACCAGGTGAGTGGCGCCCCGCCTCGGAACGGCTGCAACAGTCGCGCCTCGCGGGGACTTCGGCGTGGTACTCAAGCCATGCTCCGACTACGGCTTATCCCCGATGCCGAGGAGACGAGCCACGGAATCGGCCGTGATGGGGTGATAGAACGGCCTGGCCTTGGCGAAGAGGGCTTCGGCCCGCGCGCGGCCCTCGGGCGTCTTGATCAGGGCACCGTAGAGCGGCATGAGGTACTTGCGCCGGCCGATCTTCGTCAGAAACGAATCGACCCGTTCGTCGGCCGGGTGGTACTGATTGCGGATCGCCATGAGCAGCCATTGGTCGACGACCTCGGCGTTGGGACGCGCAGTGAGTCCGAACGCGGCGTCGAGCTCGGCGAGGCGCTCGGCGGGCAGCGATTCGGGCAGCGCCTGGAGGAAGTGGATCCACTCGTGAGTGGACCAGGCTTTCGTGCCGATGTCGCGGGCCGCGACCTTCCCTTCGACCCATTCGCGGGCGGCGAGCGCGACGGCCTCGAAGCGGGCCGACTTCGGTTCGGGGTAGCCGGGCGGCAGACCCGGTTGGGAGAGCCACGCGTCCAGGTCGATCGCCGCGGCGGCCTGGGCGTCCTGGTTCAGCAGGTGCGCGCGGAGGTAGGCGACGAAGTCGGCCGTGGTGATGCTCTGGAACGCGAAGTGGTCGAAGTACGCGCGCAAAAACGGGTCGAACCTGTCGCGGCCGAAGGCGTGCTCCAGGGTCGTCAGGAACAGGGCCCCTTTTTCGTAGGCCACGGGGCCGACGGCATCATCGGGGTCGCGGCCGGCGAGGTCGATGTGCAGGACCTGCTCGCCCGGAGGGAGTTTCTTGAGGGCTTCCCGCAGGTCGCGCAGGCCCAGGACGGACTCCATCGCGGCTTGCTCCGGCCCGTAGAGATCCTCGACGGCCCTGCGCTCGATGTATACGGTGAACCCCTCGTTCAGCCAGAAGTCGCTCCAGGTGGCGTTGGTGACCAGGTTCCCCGACCACGAGTGCGCCAGCTCGTGCGCCACGAGCGAGACCAAGGAGCGGTCCCCTGCCAGGATCGTCGGCGTGGCGAAGGTCAAGAGCGGGTTTTCCATCCCGCCGAACGGGAAGCTCGGCGGCAGGACGAGGAGGTCGTAGCGACCCCAGAGGTACGGGCCGTACCGCTTTTCGATCGTGGCGATCATCGCCTCGGTGTCGGCAAACTCGAACGCCGCCGACTGCACGACGGGGGGCTCGGCATACACGCCCGAGCGTGCGCCGAGCGGCCGGAACGGCAGGTCCCCCACGGCCAGGGCAATCAGGTACGAAGGGATCGGCCGGGTCATCTTGAAGCGAAAGGCCCCGTCCTGGGCCGGCAGGTGCTCGGCGCTCATCAGGGCCGTCATTCCAGGGGGCGCCTTGATCGTCGCCTCATACGTGACACGCACTCCCGGCGAGTCTTGCAGTGGGATCCACGTCCGGGCGTGGATCGCCTCCGACTGCGTGAACAGGAACGGCTGCTTGCCCCCGGCCGTGCGGGGGGCGTCGAGCCACTGGAGCGCATTGGCTTCGGGTGCGGTGCGGTAGTTGACCGTGACCGCGCCGGCGCCCGGCGGCAGGTTGACCGTCAGGGCCGCGCCCAGGATCGGGTCCGGCTTGCCGAGTGAGAACGCCGCGGGAACCCGTTTCTGCTCGGCGGTCAGGACCTCGACACCCTCGATCGTAAGGCGCTTGGTATCCAGGACCAGCGGGGCGTCGGCGTGAGCGCCCGGTTGACGCTCCACGTGTAACGTCGCGCTCCCCGCCAGCACACGGGCGCCGAAGTCCACCTGGAGGTTCAGGGCCACGTGCCTCACCCGCACCTGTTCGGGGTTGGCGAACGAATGCATGTCCCGTCGGGGCGAATCGCCGGCGCCGACGCCCGCGACCACCGCCCCCAGCGCTCCGAGCCAACTCATCGTAGGTAGCCCCCCCATACGTGGCTTCTCCCCGGCTGGACCGCCTAAGCCCAAACATACGAATCGGTTACGTGTCACGATCCAAACGGTCGCAAACGCGCGACACGGCCGTTCCCGCACTGTAACCGACGAGGGGCGGCGGGGACCAGCGCCTGGGGGGTAGAATCGCCTCAACCCCTTATCTACCCACGTTTCGCGTTTCTTGGAAAAACGCGCCAACGATTCTTGCACGCACGCCGTATGAGACGGTACGCTGGCTCTGTTTTGTTGAACATTCGCACGACAGGCCAGCCCGCCAGATTGCCGGCTCGACCGGCCCAGCCGCATGGCCCACCGCCCTCAGCGCACGCTTTCCCTGACTTATGGGATCAATTATCGGACGGGTGGGGCGATGGCCGGAGGGCGCCGGCAGATGTTGAGCGCGAACCTGGCGTTGCGACGCGTTTGATGATCGCTGACCGAAACGACACGGACCGAAGGAGACGATCGATGGCGAGCCAAAACGCGCGGGGCTTGTTTAGCCGCCGCGGCTTCTTGACCGTCGGAGCGGCGGGCTTTGGCCTGACCCTGGGCGACTTCTTCCGCATGCGGGCCTTCGGCGAGCAGAAGAACTACGCCCCGATCACCGCGAAGGCCGACTCGGTCATCCACATCTTCCTGCCCGGCGGCATCGCCCACCAGGAGACGTTCGACCCCAAGCCTTACGCGCCGATCGAGTACCGGGGCGAACTGTCGACGATCGCCACCAAGATTGAAGGGGAGCCGTTCTGCCAGACGCTGCCCCAGACGGCTCAGGTCGCCGACAAGCTGACGGTGATCCGCTCGATGACCCACGGCGAGGCAGCGCACGAGCGCGGCACGCACAACATGTTCACGGGCTACCGGCCGAGCCCGGCCTTGCAGTACCCGAGTATGGGGAGCGTCGTGGCCCACGAGTACGGGCCGAAGAATAACCTGCCGCCGTACGTCTGCGTGCCGAGCCAGCCGAACGTGTACGCGGGGACGGGCTACCTCAGCTCGTCGTTCTCGCCGTTCAGCCTCGGTGCCGACCCGGCCAACGCCGGCTTCCGGGTGCAGGACCTGAACCTGCCGGGGGGAATCGACGACTCCCGCTTCGCCACCCGGCGCAGCATTCTCGATTCGGTGAACGACCACTTCGCTCGCAAGGAAAAGAGCGACGGCCTGGCGGCGATGGACACGTTCTATCAACGGGCGTATAGCCTCATCAGCTCGCAGAAGGCGCGCGAGGCGTTCAACATCGACGCCGAGCCCGCCGCGCTCCGCGACCAGTACGGCCGCAACGCCGCCGGCCAGCGGATGCTGATGGCGCGCCGTTTGGTCGAGGCGGGCGTGCGGTTCGTCGCGCTCCAGTTCGGCGGCTGGGACATGCACACCGGGATCGCCAACGGCATGCGGACCCAGATGCCTCCGTTCGACCAGGCCTTCGCGACGCTGATCCGCGACCTCGACGGCCGAGGGCTGCTCGACCGCACGGTCGTGATGGTCTCCAGCGAGTTCGGCCGCACGCCGAAGATCAACAAGGACGCCGGCCGCGACCACTGGCCGAAGGTCTTCAGCGTCGTGCTCGCCGGCGGCGGCTTCAAGAAGGGGTACATCCATGGCGCCTCGAACTCCACCGCGAGCGAGCCGGAGCGCGACCCGATCGGCCCCGAGGACCTCGCCACGACCATCTACCACCAGATCGGCATCATCGCCGACAAGGAGCTGATGGCGCCGGGCAACCGGCCGATCGAGATCGTCGACGGCGGCAAGGTTCGCAACGAACTGCTGGCATGAGCCGTTTCGGGTAGGATGGAGGCGTGCCCGTGCACCCTGGGGGCACGCCTTTCCAACCCAGGACCGCACCGATGAAAAAGCTGGTTGTCCTCGACCGAGACGAGCAGAAACGTCTGATCCGACGTCGCCGGGCGATGGGCGGAGACCGCTTTGACGAAGTGTGGAACGACGTCTACATAATGTCCCCAGATGTTGATAACGAGCATCAACGGGCAGCCACCAAGCTGGCCGGCGTGCTGGACCGGGCTTTGGGCGAACGTGAAGACATCCAAGTGTTCGCTGGGACAAACGTGAGCGACCGGTCCGAACGATGGAAGAAGAACTACCGCTGTCCCGACGTTGCAGTCTTTCTTCCAGGCAATCCCGCTCAGGACCGAGGCACACACTGGCTCGGCGGTCCGGACTTCGCTGTCGAGATCATCAGTCCGAACGACCGATCCCGGAAAAAGTTCGAATTCTACGCTCAGGTCGGTGTGCGGGAGTTGCTGCTGGTCGCGCGGAAACCGTGGCGGCTCGAACTGTGCCGGCGACACGAGACAGAGTGGGCGTTCGTCGGGAAATCCGACCTGGAGCAGCCCAATGTCTTGGCGAGCGAAGTGCTCGCTTTGTCATTCCGGCTCGTCGAAGGACCGCGACGACCGCGAATCGAGGTGACCTCCGCCGACGGAGCGCACCGCTTTCATGCTTAGCCCTAAGCCGCCGCGTTCGACTGACTGTGATTCGTCGAAACAACCGATTTCGATAGGAACCGCGACCCCGCCTCCCGCCCGAGATCCCTCACGGTGAACGATCCCCGGGATCCCCGCCCGGTTTTGACCGATGAAACGGACCCTCCCCATGCGTTCAACCCTGACAGCAGCCCTCTTGATCCTTACGGCGACCGCGGCCCACGCCTCGTCACCGAGCCTCACCGGCGTTCGCCCTCTGGGCGGCCAGCGCGGCACGGAGGTCGAGGTGAACCTCACGGGCGCGCGGCTCGCGGATGCGCAAGAGGTGATGTATTACCAACCCGGGATCACGACGGCGAAGCTGCAGGTCGTGAACGACGGGCACGTCAAGGTCATGTTCAAGATCGCGCCGGACTGCCGGCTCGGCCTGTTCGACATCCGCCTGCGGACGGCGTCGGGGATCAGTGAGACCCGGTCGTTCAGCGTCGGTGCGCTCAAGGATGTGGCGGAGGTCGAGCCGAACAATGACTTCACCCAGCCGCAACCGATCGCGATGAACGTGACGGTCAACGGGATCGCGGACAACGAGGACGTCGACTATTACCTCGTCGAAGCGAAGAAGGGGGACCGCATTTCGGCCGAGGTTGAGGGGATCCGTTTGGGGGTCACGCTGTTCGATCCCTACGTGGCGATCATGGACATGAAGCGGTTCGAGCTCGCCTCAAGCGACGACGCCGCGCTCGTCTGGCAGGACGGTGAGGCGTCGGTGATGGCGCCGGCCGACGGCAAGTACGTGATCCAGGTGCGCGAGAGCGCCTACGCGGGCAACGGTGCGTGCCTGTATCGCCTGCACGTCGGTAATTTCCCCCGGCCGACCGCGACGGTCCCGGCGGGCGGCAAGCTGGGCGAAGCGGTCGACGTGAAGTGGATCGGCGACGTCGCGGGCGAGAAGACGACCAAGGTGACGCTCCCCCCCGCCCCGCAGCCGGACTTCGGCCTGTCGGCGCAGGATGAGAAGGGGATCGCCCCCTATGCGAACGTCTTCCGGCTCTCGCCATACGGCAACGTCATCGAGGCCGAGCCCAACGACGACCAGCCGCACGCCACACCGTTCACGCCTCCGATGGCTTTGAACGGCGTGATCGGCAAGCCGGACGACACCGACTACTACGTGTTTCACGCCAAGCCGGGCGTGACGTACGACATCCGCGTCTACGCCCGCGCCTTGCGTTCGCCGCTCGACTCGGTGCTCCACATCGCGAAGAAGGGGGCCCAGTATCTGGCCGGGAACGATGACAGCCCGGGGCCGGACAGCTACATCCGGTTCGGCGTGCCCGAGGATACCGACTACGTCCTCTGGATCCACGACCACCTCAAGAAGGGGGGACCGGACTACGCGTACCGGATCGAGGTCAGCGTGGTCGAGCCCAAGCTGGCCTTGAGCCTTTCGCCCGAGTCGTTGATTCGGGGGACCGGCGTGGTCGCCGCGGCCGTGCCGCGCGGCAACCGGCAGGCGATCCTCGTCAACGCGGCCCGCGCTGATTTCGGCGGCGACCTCACGATCACGGCCGACAAGCTCCCGGCCGGCGTGGTGTTCGAGGCCGACACCATGGCCGCGAACCTCGGCACGTATCCGGTGCTCCTGACGGCCACGCCTGAGGCCCCGATCGCCGGCTCGCTCGCGACGCTCGTGGGCAAGCACGTCGATCCGAAGGTGAACGTCCCGTGCAGCTTCAGCCAGTCGATCGAACTGGTGCTGGGCCAGAACAACATCCCGTTCTGGACGCGGACGGTCGACACGCTCGCTGTGGCCGTGACCGAGGAGGCCCCCTACTCGATCGACATCGTCGAGCCGAAGGTGCCCCTGGTGCGGAACGGCTCGATGAACCTGAAGGTCGTGGCGAAGCGCAAGGAAGGGTTCACCGCGCCGATCGCGATCTCGCTGCCGTGGAACCCCCCGGGGGTCGGCTCGGCGGGGGGCATCGCCATTCCCGAGAAGCAGAACGAAGCCGTCATCCCGATGAACGCGGCCGACAATGCGGAGCTAAAGACGTGGAAGATCGTCGTCAACGGCTCGTCCAACGGCCCGAAGGGTCCGGTGATGGTCTCGACGCAGCTCGCCAAGCTGACGGTCGCCGAGAAGTACCTCACCCTGGGCTTCCAGGCCGCGAGCGTCGAGCAAGGCAAGGAAGTTGACATGGCCGTGAAGGTGAACAAGGCCCGGGACTTCCCCGGCGAGGCCACGGTCACGCTCATCGGCCTGCCGAACAAGGTGACGACCGACGTCAAGAAGATCACCAAGGACATGGGGGACGTCGTCTTCCATATCAAGACCGACAAGGTCTCGCCGGCCGGGAACCACGCCAACCTGTTCTGCCAGGTCGTGGTCACTGAGAACGGCGAGCCGATCGTGCATAATCTCGGTACGGGCCAGTTGCGGATCGACGTCCCCCTGCCCCCGAAGCCGAACGCCCCGGCCCCCGCGCCGATGCCGATGCCCGTGGCCGCCGCGCCGGCCCCGGCGGCTGCCGCGCCACCGAAGCCGCTGAGCCGGCTCGAGAAGCTGCGGCTCGAGAACGCGGAGCGGGCCAAGGCGGCGAGCAAATGATTCTCGGAGTAGGGGCGGGGGGGCGGGGCGCCGCGGCGGGGCCGGCGGCGCCGGCCCGCCCCCCCCGCCCCCC
>JARLIH010000043.1 GCA_031291845.1 Isosphaeraceae bacterium
CACCTCGCCGTAGTCGTTCCGCAGGTCGCTGTTGGAGGTGATCGCCCCCAGGTTGACCCACTCGCCGATGTAAGCATGGCCAAGGAAGCCTTCGTGGTACTTGTTCGAGTACCCGTGCACGACGCTGGCCTCGACCTCGCCGCCGATCCGGCACTGCGGCCCGATCGTCACCCCCCCGCGTAGGTTGGCCCGGAAAAGCTGCGTGTCGCGCCCGACGTAGCTCGGCCCCTCGACGCGAGTGAACGGTTGAATCACCGCCCCGGCCGCGATCGTGATCGGCCCCGACGTCGTGTCGAATACCGTGTACGGGTCGATGCGGGCCGATTCATGGATGAATAACCGATCGGCCGGCCCCACGATCGCCGCCGTCGCCAGGTGGCGGTTGCTCACGCCGACCTGCCCCCCCGCGCGAAAGTCGCGCACGACGTGGTCGGCGTTCTTCGCGACGAGGTCCCACGGACGATGTATCCACTCACCCCCAAGCTCCTGCCCCCCGAGACGGTCGGCCACCCGCTCGAACCAGGCGTCGACCCCGTGCGGCTCCAGCGCAACCGCCAGCTCCGGACCGACAAGGGCGCACGCGGGCACTCCGTCGCACAGAGCGAGCCACTCACCCGAGTCGCTCGGAACGTCGAACCCCGCCGGCGGCACCCAACGCCCATTGGCCACCACGACGGGCCCCCGCGCCAGCCAGTCGCGGTTATTGATCGCGGTGTGAGGGTCGCGTGCCTGCTGCACCGTGGCCAAGTAGGGGCGGACCACCGCCCCGCGGCGTTGCGGACCGGGCCCCACACCCACCGCGCGCGCCACCTTGGCGCCGAGGGTCGTCGAGCCGAGCAAGAGGTCGTACACCGGGCGGGTTAACGTGAGCGGCTCGAGGCCGGCGACGGCGAGATCCTCGACGAGGCAAAGACGCATGGCTCGCTCCACGACTCACCCCGTCAGCACACTGAATCCATTCGTGTCCGCAACGAGCGTGCTCCGACGCGCAACGGGGCCGTCAGGTGGTGTGGGTGCGCTGAATTGACCAACCAAATTATAGCGAGAGGCGATTACCGGGCCAGTTCAACCGCGCCGCGCGTCGACCGAATGAAACGTGACGCCGTCGGTGTTCAAATCGAGGACCGCGACCGTCCATTCCGACGCTCGATAAAGCGCGCCCGGGTTGACCCAGCGCGTCGCGCCGCGGCGCTCGTCCGCCTTGCGGTGCGAGTGGCCAAACAACAAGTAATAGGGACCCAGGCCGGCAAGGCGTCGCATTTCGGGCTCCGAATCACCGTGGGTCACCGCCACCCGCCGCGTCCCGAACGCGGCAACGCCCCCCCATTCCAGACAGACCCCTCCCACCGCGGCCATGGCGCGACGGAGGTCGGCTTGATCGAAATCATTGTTACCAAAGACATAATAGCTCGGCATTCCGCCACATTCCAGAATCACTTCGGGACAGGTGTAGTCGCCGCAATGGATGAGTGCCTCGACCCCTTGGCCGACGAGAATGGTCACCGCCCGCGCGGTCCTTGCTACTTGGTCGTGGGTGTCCGAAAGGATTCCAATTCGCATGCAACCTCCCGATTCCCCGCAATTCGCTTGGCCCAACCGGCAAATCCTGCAATTCCGTCATCAACATCGTCTGGCATCGGCGCCATCCGCGGGATAAACTGGACGTAGAGGTTAACGAACTCTGACCCGCCGAGGAGTGTCAAAATCATTCCGAAGGCATACGGGCGGGTTCGGAAAACTCCGTAGACTTCCCCTGCGTCAGGGGGGCTACGCGATCGGCCTTTGGAACGGTCGGTCGTGGGTCGGGCGTCCGGAACATCCCGCGCTGGCGGTTTCCGTTCCCCTTCCCTGGATTGTCCCGCGCCGCGCGGGGAGGTGTTGCGTGTCGATCGCGATCCGTCCGAAACGCTTGAACCCTACTACCAATTCTTCGTCCGTCGCATCGTCGACGGACCCCGTTCGTCCAGCCCCTCAACACACCGAGGCGCCCGAACGGAACTTTCATGAGGCGCCTGAAACCCGGATTTCCCGCCACACCGAGGCGCCGGACCGGGGGGAAGGACGCGCGTCTCTCCTGGAAAATGAATTTACGCATGGCCGGAGCCGGAGCTGAGCGGTCGGGCCAGGACCTCGTCCTGGGATACCGGAGGCCCCACCGCCCCGTTCTCCCGGCCCATTCCCGACCTTTCGACGACACCCCGTAGGCGAGGGGAGCCTTAACGTCCTTTCCCTGCGGGGTGTCGCTTGCGCTGGCGGCTCGCCCGGGTGCTCATCCGCCCGCAGTCGGTGACACCACAGCGCCCGGCAACAGGTGCGCGTAGACCCACACGATCGCCCCGACCATCACGGCGAGTGCGATGCTGTGCCAGAAGACCGCCCGCAGGAGCTCCCCTTCCCGGCCGTTCTCACCCGTCGCGGCCGCCGCGACCACGATCGACTGAGCATCGATCATTTTCCCCATCACGCCCCCCGTCGTATTGGCCGCCGCCATCAGGACCGGGTTGAGGCCGAGCTTTTTCGCGGTAATCTTCTGCAGGTTGCCAAACAGCACGTTGCTCGACGTGTCCGAGCCGGTTAGCGCCACGCCCAGCCAACCGAGCAGCGTTCCGAACAGGGGATAGAGCCGTGGCCCCGTTCGTGTGAACGCCAGCCCCAGTACGGCGTCCATTCCCGAATACTTGGTGACGAACCCGAGCGCCAGCATCCCGAAGATCGCGGCGATTGCCGGCGTCATCCGGACGATCGTGCGCCCGAGCATCGCGACCAGCGTCGCCGGATGCACCCCGAGCAGCAAGCCGCTGACCACCGCGGCCAGGAACACGGCCGTCCCCGTGGACGAGACGGGCACGATGTCCACGACCGCCTTCTCAAGGTCCTTCTTGGGGTCGATCGCCGCGTGCCCCGTCACCGCTTCGCCCTTGGCCACCTTCTCATGCAGCCAGCCCACCTTCGGCTGCCACGAGGTGTGCTCGTCCATCCACTTCTTGACCGGCTTCGTCCCCAGCGGCTCGATCGCGGGGATGCCCCACACGAGCACGGTTGTTGTCAAAAGCGCAAACGGCATCCAGGCCCGCGCCACGCGCCCGGGGGTCAGCACCACCTGCGGCACAACGTCCGGCGTGTCGGTGGAATCGCCGTCGTGGTCGAACCGCCACTCGTACGCCGGTTTCCAGACCCGAAAAAGCACCACGCCCGCGAGCAGGCTGCCGACGGCCGAGACGATGTCGACGAGCTCGAACCCCACGTAATTCGACCAGAAGAACTGGATGCCCGCGAACGTTCCCCCGACGACCAAGAGCGCGGGCCAGACTTCCCACATGGCGCGCCAGCCCGCCAATGTTCGGACGAGCCAGAACGGAATGAGCAACGACATGAACGGCAGGATACGCCCCGACGTCGCGCTCAGCGCCTCGACGTCGAGGCTCGTCACCGTGCTCAGCGTCAAGATTGGCGTCCCGATCGCCCCCCACGCCACGGGCGCCGTGTTCGCAATCAGGCAGAGCAACGCCGCCTGGAACGGCCGGAAGCCGAGCCCCACGAGGAACGCCGCCGAGATCGCCACCGGCGCCCCGAACCCCGCGGCCCCCTCGATGAACGCCCCGAACGAGAACGCCACCAGGACCGCCTGCAACCGCCGGTCGCCCGAGAGCCGGGCGATCGACGCTTTCATGACCTCGAACTGCCCCGTGGCCACGGTGATGTCGTAGAGAAAGACCGCCGCGACGATCAGCCAGACAATCCGGAAGAGCGCAAAGACCACCCCCACCCCCGCGCTGGCCACGACGAGGTGCGCGGGCATGTGGAAGCCAACGATCGCAACCGTCGCCGCCGTGAGCAGCCCGCCCAAGGCCGAGCGACAGGCGCTGACTTTTCCCGAGGCGAGCAGGCCGAGCAGCACCAGCACCGGTAAGGCCGCCAGAAGCGTCGACGCGGGCCAATTCCCGAGCGGGTCGTACTGCTGAGTCCACAACACGTTCACGCGCTCCCCAGGCGAATCGATCAACGCAACGAGGACGTCGCACCGATCGAGCGTTCTCGATCAGCGCGGTGTCCTCATTTATGATTTAACGACCCGCGATAAGGCGAAAAGCATGGCGTTGTTTGGGTGGGCGAGGCTCATGCCGAGCCCCGCCGGGGCGCCCGTGACGGGGCTCGGCTCGGCGGGAGCCTCGCCCGCCCAGGAACCGAGACCCCGGTCGTCTTTCTTGCCGTGTCGCGGGCTGTTGCTCTGCTTTTCGGCCCGATTCGAGCCGAGATCCCTCCCGTCCGACCGGTCAGATCCCGGCCTTCTTCGGGCGCTTCGTCGACGGAGCGGCGACGGGACCGACGGCCTTCACGGGACCGATGCCCTTCCTCAACTGGCTCATGTGCACCTTCGACTCGTCGGAGCCGGAACGTGCCGATTCGGCCGACTTCTTGGCTTTGGCGTCTTCCTGGACGCGGGCGATGGCCTTGGCCGTGTCGTCCAGTTTGCGCTCGGGGCGCTTGCTCGGCGGTTTGCGTTTTGAAATGGTCGGAGACTCCCTGGAGTAAGGATAAGAGCCGTCCAGTATGGCGGCCGGCGCCGTCCGCGGCAACGTCAATCCTCGGCGCGATGCCGTCCGCTCTCAGCGCCGGATCAGCCGCTCACGAGGTGCGCTTCAGGCAATGCGTCCGGATCCCAATCCATGATCACCCGTGCGGCCTCCGGGCTCAAGGAGTAAGAGCGCACCGTCTCCGACGTCATCGTGACGGCTGCCCCCGGGCGCAGCAGTAACCGCGCGGCGACCGTTACCAGCGGCAGGATGCTCAATCGGTCCATGCCCACCGGAGTCAGTTCCTCATCACTGTTCGCGAACTCGCCGCGGCCCAGCAGCGCACGGGCCAGCCGGCGAACCACTTCGACCCGGGGATAACGGTGCCGCGACGCATCCAGCAACGCCATGAGCGTCATGTGGGTGCGGACGCCGTCCGGGCCGGACGGGACGGGATCGATGTGCTCGCCAAGCGCGATCCGCGCCCAGAGGTCCGGCAGGTTAACCCCCGCGAACCAGGCGTTCATCGGCTCGACGAGACGCGCGTTGAAGTCGATGAACGAGAACGCCTGCGTGCCCTCCTCGAACAGATAGTCGACCGACAGCGCGCCGTGCCAGGAAAGGTGCACTCCGAGGCGGGCGATCTCGTCCCGGACCGCCGGCCGCAAGACGCTGACCTTAAACAGGTCGCCCCCTCCCAGCCCCACCGCCCCTTGCTTGTAGCCATGCCAGGCGACCAGGCGCCCCATGTCGAAAATGGCCTGGGCCCGCTCCACAAACCCAGGGGCCGGCTCCTGGACGAGCAACTGGTGCGTGCCGTCCAGCAGGCCGACAGCATGAAGCCGCGCCACCACCGCACTCCGCTCAGCCGGGCCGTCGACCCTCCACACGCTGGCCGACGCCGTGCCGTACTCAACCTTGATATAAAACGGAAAAGCACGCGGCGCAGCGAGCTCGGCTGCCGAGCGGACGATTTCCGTCCGCGGCTGCGACATTCCGAGCTCGTCCACGAGCTGGATACATGAGGCCTTGTTCTGCACGCGGCAAAACGCCTCGAATTCGGTCACGGCGAGCCCAACATGCCGCGACAACCGCTCGCGAACGCGCGAGAACAGGAAGGCCTGCTCGTGGGCCGGGAACAGTACATCGTAGTCCCCCCCGGCGACGCGATCCGTGATAAACCGCAAATAGCCGATCGGGTCGAGCCCCAGCGCAGGGCAGCGGTACCACCGCCTGACGAAATTCGAGCACCACCCCAAGCAGACCGGGTTCGGGTCGCAGATATCAATCGTGTAGCCCGCCTTGCCGAGCGCAGTGATCGCCTGGCGGGCCGACAGACTCGACCCCTCGGACAGCAAGACGCGCTTCGCGCTCATCAGGACCACGCTCCCGTGCCGGGGCGCGAACAATCAGTCGGCGATCATCCGCGCGCAACGGGCCCCAGTACATCATGTCGCGCCCTTCGGCACCAGGAACCGCTTCGCTGGCTTGACCACTTTCTCCCTCGTTCCTACGCTCTGCATCGCAACGTTGTCCCGAACGCTCCGCGCCCCCATCATCCTCGGAAAACGGGCCGCAGCGCGGCGAAGAGGGCGTTCCCGCGCGGAGCGTGGGAACGCGACAATTAATCACCAACAATCACTTATGAAATTGTTTAATCGATTCTACCCACCGATGTGGATCGTCCCAGTCCCCTTGCCGTTCGCGCTGAGCACGGCATTGGTCGGACTCGACAGGACGACGAAGAACGTCCCATTCTGGGCGAGCGTCGGGTCGTACAGGACCGTAACGCTGACCGTGGCCTGAGTCTGCCCCGGAGCAAACGTGAGTGTCCCGCTCGCGGCCGTGTAGTCCTTGCCTTGCGCGGCGGTCCCATCGGCCGTCGCGTAGGCGACCGTCACGGGCTGGGTGCTCGGGGCGGAGAGGGTCACGGTGAACGTGGCGGTGACGGTCCCGGAGGAGCCTGTCGCGGGGAACGCAAACTCGATCGGAACCAGACCCTGGACCTTGTTCTGGTTCACGGTCTGCCAGTCGTTCTGGAGGATCCCGCCGGTGTCGGCCGAGTTGGGGTTCCACGACCACCAGGTCCAACTGATCCCTTGCTGGCCGGCCACCGACGGGGAGCTGGCCGTGTTTGCGAGATAGCTCGTGATTTGCTGGTACCACTGCTGGTCCGACGTCGTTTGGAGCATGCTCCCGAACTCGCCGAGCCAAACGGGGGCGATGTCCTGCTGGTAGAGGTAGCCCCAGTATTCAGTCCAGACGGAGGGCAGGTTGTTCGGATAGTTCGCCGCGCTGAACCAGGTCTGGTTGTAGACCGAGGCCGGGTAGTCGTGCGGCGAGTAGACGACCCGGTTGGGCACGTTGAGGACGACCGGGTACTGTCCGGCCCCCATCAGGTTGCCCCCCCACCAGGTGCTCTGACCGTTGTAGGTCTGGATCCCCTCGACGAAGATCAGCCAGTTCGGGTTGACGGCCAGGATCGCGTTGCCCGCGCGTTCGGCGGCGAGGCGCCAGTCGGTCGCGAGGTTGCCGTCGCCCCAGGTCGCCTGGCCGTGCGGCTCGTTCTGGAGGTCGGCCCCGATCACCGTGGGGTTACCCGCATAGCGCTGGGCAAGCGCGACCCAGTTGTTGATCCAGACCTGCTCCGAGTTATTGGCGTCTCCTGGGATGTACCAGAGCGGCTCGTTGTTGTGGTCGTCCGGCAAGGCGCTGTGGTGGTCGAGGATGATCCGGAGGCCGATCTGCCCGGCGTACGCCACGATCTTATCGAGGATCTGGAGGCTCGTGAGCCCTTGCAGATCGGGGTTCAAGTTGTAGTTGATGCTGTTCGGAACGTTCGCCGGGTTGAAGATCGCGTTCGAGAACGGGAGGCGAATCGTATTGAAGCCGAGCTGCTTCATCTGGTCCATCATGCTCTGATAACTGCGCGCCCATAGACCGTCCGCGACGTAAGTGCTCGTCTCGAAGCCGAACCAGTTGACGCCCGCGATTTTCACAGGGGTCCCGTTCACGTCGACGATCTGATTGCCGGCGGTGTGGAAAGAGTCGGGTGCGGCCTGGCCGGTCGGCTCGTTCACCGTGACGTTGCCGATGCTGATCGTCGGGGGCGCGGCATAAACGTCGTGGATCGTCCCGATGGCCGTCGCACGGGCCAGCGTGCCCCCCGAGGGCGCCGAGAGCAGGAGCGAGAACGCGACGTCCGGCTTGTTCGCGAGCGTCTCCGCGAAGACCGGCACGCTGACCGTCTGCGACGTCTGCCCGGCCACGAACGTCAGCGTTCCGCTGGTGGCCTGGTAGTCGGTCCCCGCCTTGGCCGTGCCGTCAGCAGTGGCGTAAGCCACCGAAACCGTGGACGTGGGCGCCTGCGAGAGCGTCACGGTGAACACGGCCGGCGAGGCCGCGCTCCCCTCGGAGACCGTGACGTCGGCGACCGAGACCGACGGCGTCACCGGCCCGCCGCCGAGAGCAACGCCGTTGAGGATGGTGCCGGTCGGGGGCGCGGGATGCCCCCCCGGTGACGCGTTGAAGCCGAAGCTGACCGTCTGGCCCGGCGCGATCGTCGCGTTGTAGCCCGCGTCCTTGACGACGTAATGGTTGCCCACGTGACTGACGACCTGCGCGTTCCAGACGTTGCTGATCGCCGGCGGAAAGTCGAACTGGAGCGTCCAGCCGCTAATCGGCGCCGTGCCCGTGTTCGTGATCGCGATATTGCCGGTGAAACCCGCGCCCCAGTCGGACGTGTCAGTAAAGACCACCGAGGCGCCGGTCCCTTGAGTCGAACCCGACGTGACCGAGAGGTTCGCGACGCCATGGAAAGAACCCGTCGCCGCTTGGACCTGCGCTGAGCCCAACGACGCGGGGGCCGTGTACAACCCTGTCGCGCTCACCGTGCCGGCGCCCGCGACCACCGACCAGCTCAACGCAGGCTGCGACGCGAGCGGATTCCCGAACTGGTCGAGCCCCTGAGCCGTGAACTGCTGCGTCGCGTTGACCGCGACGCTCGCCGTGGTCGGGCTGACGACGACTGCGCTCAGTGCCTGTGCGACGGTCACGTTCACACTGCTCGTCACGCTCAGACCAGCGGCGTCCGTGATCGTGACCTGGAACGCATACGAACCCGCCCTCGTAAACGTCGCGCTGGTGTTCTTGGAGGCGTTCGCCCCGTTGGAGCTGAACGACACCGGCGCCGGCGGCGTGCCGGTCGTCGTCCACGTGTAGTTCAGGCCCGCCTCGCCCCCGGGATCCGCACCCAGGACGGAGAGGGCGACGCTCTTGCCAACGACCGGATTCGCGGCCGCCGCAGCCGGCGTGGCGACGGTCGGCGGCGGCTGGGTCGTGCCGCCTCCCAGCGCAACGCCATTGAGCACGTAGTTGGCCGGCCCCGCGGTGACGTGGCCGGGCGCCCCATTGAATCCGAACGTCGTCGTCTGGCCCGGCGCGATGGTCGCGTTGTAGCCCGCGTCCTTGATCACGTAGTGATTGCCCGTGTGGCTCACGAGCTGCGCGTTCCAAATCTGCGTGATCCCCGGCGCAAAGTCGAACTGGAACGTCCAGCCGTTGATCGCCGTCGAACCGTTGTTCGTGATGGCCAGACTTCCCGTGAACCCGCTCCCCCAGTCAGTAACCACCGAGAACGCGGCCGTCGCTCTCGACGATGAGGCGAGCAGGGCCCGTGTCTCGAGCGTCTCGAAGCGCAAAGGCGCCCTGCGACCCGAGACCTTGCGACGACGGCGAAACGAAAACCCGAGGTCGAGCATCAGCTTCTCCTGGTGCGAATGCGACGGTTGAGAACGTCACGTAAACACGCAAAGATGTGCGGAGACGCGCGGCGAGGCGCGATGCCGGCCGAAGGCGCCTCATCTAAGCCCCGGGCGATGACTCCGGTCAAGACCGATCGCCACGGCGTTGTGTTATTTGCTAGGCCGCGTTGGAGCGAAGCATCGATCGCCAAATTAGGCGCACTTTTCCGATCTGCTGTCTCATCGATGCGCAGCGGCTCCGCGGTCCCGACCGCTCCCGCGCCAGGTCCAACAAACGCCGCGTTGCGGCGGTAAGTGGATTCCGGCACCGAAACCTTGTCGATGCATGCTCCGTGTCGCGACAAAGCGCGTTTCGGAGACGATTCTTAGACGTTTACGCCGCCGGCGACGGTAAGGTTCGTGACAGGTTTGACTGGCAGGCGTCGCTCGGCGCCAAGCCAGCCCCCCGCGGCGCGCAATTGAACGGGGGGCACGACACGCCGTGAACTCGCAGCTTGCCAGCCGGGAGTCGGCGAATAGGGAAGGTCCGTCCGGCAAGATCGAGTTGCGGTATCGGACCGGGCTGCGACTCGGGCAGGATGGCCGCCGGGGGTCGGTTTGCGCGACAACCTGAGGCGGACGACCCGTGACCGTCACCCCGAGCGTCCGGTCACTTCAGGGCCACCCTGACAGGCTCGGTACACCGTAGCGGCGTCGACGGGCTTCTTGAGGAACGCCTCGGGACTCAAGCTCATGACGGCGTTCGCTCGCTCCGAGTCGCAACTCGCAGACGTGACGACCACGCGGACGGGGAGCTTCTCCGATCGGACCTTCCAGAGCAGGAGCTCGCCTCCCCTCCCGGGTTGCATGAGGTCGAGCAGCACACAGTCCGGCAACGGATCGAGGCACATCAAGCCTTCCGCGGTGGTACCCACGGCCGTAACCAACCAGCCCTGTGCTAAGAAATACCCGGCCAGCGCGTTGCGCGCGACGGCGTCTTCCTCGACGATAACGATTCTTGGTCCGCTCATGATTTCACGTTACTCCCTTATTGCTTAAATGGTTAACATTTATTCATGACCTAGAATTCACGATAAACGAATTTCCACGTTGCGATTCTATGCGCAGTCCCCTCCCTCCCTCCGGGGCGTGAACACCGAAGCGATGGGGCGGCCAAGCCCGAGCTCGAGGCTGGGTCCCTGCCGGTGGGCGCTCGGCTGGAAGGGATGGCCACAGAGCCATCGGCGAATTTCACACTGCTGGGGAGCCTTGCCGGGGGGCCGCTCAAGGGGGGGGCGTTTCCAGGGCTCTGGCAAAACGATGCCTCACCCTGTCCTGGAATGCCGCGGGCGTATGCGGCTCAGGTCGTCTCAAGCGTGAACATTAGGGGGGGGTTCCACAGACCGTACTCGTCGCGGCCTTCCACCCTGGGAAAGGTTTCGCCGCGACACGGGTAGGGGGAGAGTTCAGGTCATGCCTCCCCGGGAGCTGATCCCAGGGCAGGCGGCGGGCGGATAAGGAACTCCGTCCGGCAGCTATCAGGTTAGGCCTTATAATACTTGCTCGTTTTCCTGATTGCAAGCTGTTCGTTGACAGCTCTTCATTCCGAAGAGTTGTCGCTGAATTGGCGCCGACAAACAAATAACGAACCACGACGAAACTCGTGCGTCCGGCGGCGGTCGCGATCTGGGGGGGCGCGCGGGCCGCGGTGGCGGAGTCCGCCGAAGCACTGCGCGCTGATCGTACGGAATCTCGATCGCTGGCGGCCGAGACTTCCGCACGAGCACCAACCACGGCGCCGGCAGCGGCTCTGCCGGCCCGTTCGCTCAGTCCCCGCCAAAGTAGTCCGATTTGTGAGTCCGTGCTCTGCACCTCACCCGCGCTGGCGCTCCCGGATGCCACACGAGTTACCCCGTCAATGGCCATGGTAATGCACCCGGCTAGACGACGCAGGCGGCAAGAAGGCGCTACGTGTTCTCCCAAACGGCTGACGGGGCAGACCCGGCCCGAGCGGCGAAGAAGTGGAACCGTTGACGGGTACGACACAGATTTCTCACCGGACGGCCACCAACACGACCTCCCAGATCACCCATTTAGCTCAAACCTCCACCCAGGCCGCGTTAAGACGTCCTCTATAGATGGGTGGAGGCTTGACCGGGCGGAGCGTGCCAGGTTAATCTCACAGGACGTCCGCGGCGTTGTTGCGGGCGGGGGGATGGCTTGGCAAGGAGCGGACGGGTGCGAATTGAGATCTCGGCACGCCATTGCAACTTAGGACCGGAGCAGCAGGCCTACATTCGAGAGAAATCAGAGAAGCTGCTCAAGTATTTCGACCGTTTGATGGCGATCGAGGTGTCCGTCGACCACCTGAAACACTCCTGGCAGGTGGAAATCCTTGCCTCGGCAGAACACAAGCACGACTTCGTCGCCCGCGAAGAGGGGCCGACCCCGGAAGCGGCGATGGATTTGTGCGAGCACAAGGTCGAACAGCAGCTCCGCAAGTACAAGGAGCGGGTCCAGAACCACAAGGGCGAAGCGGCAGGCGGAGGGACGTTTCCGACCTCTCTCGACCTTCCAACGCCGCCCGAGCCTTCGTGACCTGCGCAGGGCGTTCGCTTCCCGTCAGGAAGCCCAGAGTTTGTTGAGAGAGCGCACCGTCGCACGGGCCGAATTCCTTCATTGGGAATTGGCCGGCGGCGGGCGAACCGCGGTGTCCCATGCGTCGACGCGCGAGGCGCGGAGTCATGGCCCTGCGGTCTGTCGATGGAGGGCCGGATGAAGCTTTCGGATTTTGTGGTCCGCGAGGCGATCCTCGTTGACCTTCAGGCCACAGGCAAAGAAGACGCGATTCGCGAGATCGTGGGCAGTTTGAGCGTCGCGGGCCGGCTCGCCGAGAACGACCGCGAAAGCGTGTCCCGGGCGATCCTGGGACGCGAGGAGCTGGGCTCGACGGGAATCGGCCAGGGGGTTGCCGTACCGCACACCCGCCACCCAACCGTTGACCGCCTGATTGGCACGGTCGCGTTGTCGCGACGGGGCGTCGACTTCGCCGCACTCGATGGCGAGCCCGTTGATATTTTTTTCCTGTTGATCTCGCCGCCCAACCAGCCGGGCGATCACCTGAGGGCGTTGGAGAATATTTCAAGGCATTTGAAGGACGAACGATTCGTCAGCTTCCTGCGGCAGGCCAAGACCCGGGAGAGCGTGATCGAACTCCTGGACGAGGCCGATCAGGGAGCCCACTAAAAGCCCCGTCCCCGGCGCGTGCCTGCGGGAGTCACGCAACCGGTCCGCACCAACGATATCGCCGCGAACTGCGGCCCGGGTGCCTTCCGGGGTCCAACCCCGCGGGGACGGCGCCGCCTCGCCGGAAGGGATGTAACAACGACCGAGACCGACGGCCCGAGACCCCTCGACACCACGTGTCACGCGAGGTCTCTAGTCCTCGAAGGCCGACCGAGCCCCCGATGAGCCAGGATCCGCCCGTCGTCCGCCGACAAGTCGAGCTGACTAATAGCTATGGCCTCCACCTGGGGCCCGCGGGCAAGTTCGTCAAGTTGGCCAGCCGGTTTCAGTCGGAAATCCGGGTGATTCACAACGGAACCGAGATCAACGGGAAGAGCATCCTCGACCTGACCCTGCTGGCTGCGGAGTGCGGGACCCGGCTCGACCTCGAAGCGCGCGGGCCGGACGCGTCCGAGGCGATCGATGCGCTGATCAAGCTGGTTGTCACCGAATTTCACGACGAAGGCGAGGGCCCGAAGGACCCCGCCCCATGACGTCCCGGGAACCGAGGAAACCGAGTGACCGCATCCTGCGCCCGCGCGACGGGCGCGCAGCGAAGGCACGTCAAGATCCTCCGAACGAACCGCCCGTCATACCGATCATC
>JARLIH010000410.1 GCA_031291845.1 Isosphaeraceae bacterium
AGGGTGGCACGCCGGGAGTCTTCGACGGGCGTCGTCGAGTCGACAGACCGGTGCGCCACGCCCATCGAAGAGTCCCGGCGTGCCACCCGACGCGCCGACGGCCGTGCCCTTACGACCTTGCAACCGTCCCGTGTTTGGGATTCTCGTCCAGGCGGGTGAGTTGTATCCTGCCGCTCGCTGGATGGACCCGGAACGACTCCGGCCTCCGCGCAAACTGGGCGCGTTGGGGTGCGAATCATGGACGAACGAGACTCCCGAGCGGGCGGGGCGCGCCTTGCGACCCCCACGGCAGACGTTCTCAAAGCCGCGATCCGCGAGCACCAGGCAGGGCGACTGGCCGAAGCCGCGGGATTGTATTCCCAGGTCCTGGCGGATCAGGATGCGAACGTCGCCGCGCTGCACTTGCTCGGCGTGATCCGCAACCAGCAGGGGGACCACGCCCAGGCCGTGGAGCTGATCGGCCGCGCCGCGGCCCTGAGGCCGGACGTGGCGATCATCCAGGCCGGCCTGGCCGAGGCGCTGCTGGCCGTCGGCGAGCCCCAACGGGCCGCCGATTGCGCCCGTGCTGCGCTCTGTTCGGGGCCCGACGATCCGTCCGTCCGCTGGATCCTGGGGCAGGCGCTGGAAGCGGCTGGGTACCACAAGGCGGCCGTGCTCGAGCTGGTCCAGGCTATCCGGCTCAATCCCGAGTTCGCCCACGCCTACAACAGCCTCGGCAACTCCCTGCGCTCTCTGGGCCAGCTCCCCGAGGCGAAGGCTGCCTACCACCACGCCATCCGGCTCGCCCCGGGCCTGGCCGCGCCCTATGCCAACCTCGGGGTGGTCCTGCTCCAGGAAGCCCGGCACGCCGAGGCCCGCGAACCGCTCGAACGGGCCATCGAGCTCGAGCCGACGCGGGCTTCCTCCTGGGAATCCCTGGCCGAGCTCTACGAACGGATGGAGCGGTTCGACGTCTCGATCCCCTGCCGCGAGCGCGTCCTGGCGCTGAGCTCCGGCGAGCGCGCCGGCCCGCACCTCTCGCTCGGCCGGGCATTGCGGAAGGACAACCGGTCCGACGAAGCCGAAGGGCACTTCCTCCGGGCCGTCGCAATCGAGCCTGCCTCGGCCGACGCCCGCTTCCACCTGGGTGTGCTCCGCGAAGAGCAGGGAGACTTCGCCCAGGCCGAAGCCTGCTTCCGCGAGGCGATCCGGCTCCGGCCGGATTACGACCTGGCCCGCGCCCGACTGGTCAAGCTCCTCCGCACCGCGCTCCCCGACGCCGACCTCGCCGCGCTCGTCGACCGGCTCGGCGACAGCGCGATGGACACCGAGTCGCGCGTGCGGCTCCTCTTCTCCCAGGGCCAGGTGCTCGACGCGAGGGGCGAGTACCCCCGCGCTGCCGCCTGCCTGCGCGAGGCCAACGCGCTGAGCCTGACCCTGGCCCGCGGCGATCTCCAGTTCCGCCCGGAGACGGCGGACCAGCTCGTTGACGAATCCGTCCAGGCGTTCACCCGCGACTTCTTCATCAAGGCCACCGGCGCAGGGCTCGACACCCGGCTCCCCGTCTTCATCGTCGGCCTGCCCCGTTCGGGCACGACGCTGATCGAACAGATCCTCGCCAGCCACCCGCGCGTCCGAGGCGCCGGCGAGCTCGCGCAGATGCAGCACACGTTCGAGTCCCTACCGTCGCTCGTCGACTCCGACGCCACGCCGGCCGAATGCGTTCCCCGGCTCGATCCCATCCTCATCCGCAGCCTCGCCGGGACCTGCTTCAATCGGCTGCGAGAGCTTGGCGGCAGTCAGGCCGAGCGCGTGATCGACAAGATGCCCGAGAACTACAAGAACCTCGGACTGATCTCTGCGCTGTTCCCGAGCGCAACGATCATCCACTGCCGCCGCGATCTCCGCGACGTCGCCCTCTCGTGCTGGATGACCGACTTCCTGAGCGTCCGCTGGGCCCACGACCCGGCCCACATCGCAGCCACGTTCCGCGCCTACCTGCGGTTCATGGACCACTGGCGTACCGTCTTGCCGGCCACGATCCACGACGTCGCCTACGAGGAAACTGTTGCCGACCTCGAGGGGGTCGCCCGGCGCCTCATCGCCGCGCTCGGCCTTGAGTGGGACCCGGCCTGCCTGGAGTTCCACCGCACCCAGCGCATGGTCTGCACGGGAAGCCAGCACCAGGTCCGGCAGCCGCTCTACCGGCATTCCGTCGGCCGCTGGAAGCACTACGAGCACGAGCTGGCCGAACTCTTCGCCGCGCTGCCGCCGCCGCTGCCGAGCGACCTTGACCGTCGCCCCTACAACCCGTAATGGGCGGGAAACGAGGCCGCGATGAGCAAGCCGTTCGACGCGACAACGCGTCAGTTGATCGAGCTGGGGCCGACCGACTGGCTCAAGTACCTCGGCATCCCCGTGGCCGACCCCCGGCGCGTGACCGTCATCGACTCCAACCTTTCGACGTTCACGGCCGACGCCGACAAGGTCATCCGTATCGAGGACCCCAGCCCCTGGATCGAGCTGGTCGAGCTCCAGGCCGGCCGCGACGTCCGGCTCGACAAGCGGTCGCACGGCTACAGCACGCTGCTCGAGCTGCGCCATCAAGTCCCCGTGCGTACGTCGCTGGTGTTGCTCCGGCCGGCGGCCGACGGGCCGGAGCTGACCGGCAAGCTGGAGCTGCGGCATCCCGGCGGTGAAGTCTACGATACCTTCCTGTATGATGTCGTCAGGGTCTGGGAGCAGCCGGTGGAGGAGGTGCTGGCTTGCGGCCTGACCGTCCTCCCGCTGGCGCCGGTGTCGCGGGTCGAGATCGCCGACGTGCCCGGGGTGTTGCTGGCCATCTCGCGACGGCTGGAGCGAGAGACGACTTCCGAACAAGCGATCGCGCTGTGGGGCGCCACGAAGATCCTGATGGGCTTGCGTTACGAGGAAGAGCAGGTCGACACGATCATCCAAGGAGTCTCCGCCATGTTGTACGGGATCCGCGGGATCGAGGAATCGTCGGTCTACCAGGGAATCCTCCGCCGGGGCGAGGCCGACGGCAAGGCCAAGGGCGAGGCCAAGGGCCATGCGGACGAGGCGAGGGAGGCCCTTTTGCGCGTGGGCCGGCGCAAGCTGGGCCCGCCCAGCGAGGACATCGAGGCCCAGATCGCCGCAACGAGCGATCTCAATCGCCTGCGTGAGCTCCTCGACCGCGTCCTCGACGTGACGAGTTGGGACGAGTTGATCCCACCATCCGGGTCCTCTCTCCCGGAAAGCGATTAGGCCAAAAAGGTGTTGCTCACGGCATGGACATCGAAGTAGAACCGGACAATACGCTAGGCATTGTGAACGGATAGCCGAACCCCGGCCCGTACGGCCGGCGCGCGCTCATGCCGCTCGGCGAGCGCATCGACGTCGCTCCCATGCCGATGCCCCCTTCATAACCGAACGGCAAGAGCGAACGGCGGCCGGTATCAGCGCCCGCAGCCATGTTGCCGCGGCCGCCCCCCATCGCACGCACCGAGCCGCCGCCGATCGGCGTGCCGGCCATCATGCTCCCGCCGATCGAGGTCGTGGAAAGCCTGCGCGGAATCGGTTGAACGCCGACGCGCCCGCCGCTATAGGGGACGAATCCGCTGGCGTTCCCCATGTAGGGAAGGTAACCCGCGCCGCTGCTGCCGATCGAGGGTCCGGCCGACGCGCCATAGCCCCCGAGCGAGCGGCTGCTCCCGGATGTGGTCATCTGGGCCGTGGCCCGCGGCGTTGCGCAACCGAGAATAGCAATCCCCAATAGCACGCCAAGTCTGCAAACCCGCACAGGCGATTTCATGAGTCCCATTCCTTTCAGACGTCGGATCCGCCCCGGCCGGCCTGTGGATTATCCGCTTCGCCCAGGCCCATCCGGCTGAGACGCCGGCGCAAACGGGCCGGCACCCGACGGCGGCGGGGACGATAGCGGCACCTGCGCGGCCTCCGGGGTGGATGGTTGCGCGGGGAGCGCCGGGGGATGCTCGTTGAGCTGCACGCCGACCGCCCGCTCCAGCGACGCCAGGGCTTTGGCCAGCTCGGCCTCGACCTGGGCCGCCTGGAGCTGGATCTGGAGCACCTCGCGCCAGGCGGTCAGCATGGTCAGGTAGTCGACGTTCCCCGCCTGGTAGTCGGTCGTCGCCAGTTTGAGGGCTTGCTCGCTCTTCGGCAGGATGTTCTCGCGGAACAGCCCGAGCGTCTCGCGCTGGGCGCGTGCTTGCGTCATGAGGTCCTTGATCTCGCGATAGGTCGAGTCGCGCTCGGCATCGTAGAGCTTGGCGTCGGCGACGGCGCGGGCCTCGGCCTCGCACACCCCGGCGTCCAGCTTCTTGCGGTACACCGGCAGGTTGAACCCGACGAACAGGCCGACGTTGGGGAACCCGCTGGCCGTGTTCGGCGTCACGGCGTTGGTTTTCTCCATATCCATGTAAGAAAGACCGACGGTAATGTTCGGATAATAGCGTTTCTTCGCCAGTTCGACGGCCGCCCCGGTCCCGCCAAAACGCGCCAACCCCCCCCGCCCGACGGGGCCGGGCGCCGCCGCCATCCGGTAAAAGCGGTCCA
>JARLIH010000411.1 GCA_031291845.1 Isosphaeraceae bacterium
GGGCGGCAGGCACGGAGCTTGCGACGGGCGTGGTCGACCCGACGGGGACGTGCGCCACGCCCATCGCAGACTGCGGGCCTGCCACCCGCGGGACAGAGATTCCGGGCGCCCGGTTTTGCCCTTACAATGATTCCGCGCGAGCGTACAGTTGGTATGATGATCGGCCCGCCAGTCCCCCCGGCGGCGCGAGGGTAGTTTGTCCGTCTCTCAGGCAAGGAGCGTGGCCATGCGTCGTCTGGGCGCAGTGGGAGTGGTGATTTGCGGCGCCATCGCGCTGGGCTTGGCATCGCAGGGCCAAGAGCCCCAAGCGGCGGGTGAGCCCGACCCGTACGTCGCGGCACGTAAGCGCATGGTCAAGCGGCACCTCGAAGGGCGCGATATCAAGAACCCCCGCGTTCTCGAGGCGTTTCGCACGGTCCCCCGGCACCTGTTCTTGCCCCAGGAAACCCGGCGGCATGCCTACGACGACGAGTCGATCCCCATCGGTGAAGGCCAGACGATCACGCCTCCGTACGACGTCGCGTTCATGACCGAACTGCTCGACCCGAAGCCGACCGACAAGATCTACGAGGTCGGCACCGGCTCGGGTTACCAGGCCGCGATCCTCTCTCGCCTGGTGAAGGACGTGTACTCGGTCGAGATCAAGGAGAAGCTCGGCCTCCGTGCGGCGGAGGTGCTCAAGAAAGTGGGCTATACGAACGTTCATACGAAGGTGGGCGATGGCTACGCGGGCTGGCCGAGCGAAGCCCCGTTTGATGCGGTGATCGTCACCTGTGCCCCGGAAAAGGTGCCTCCGCCGCTTGTGGAGCAGCTCAAGGAAGGGGGACGGATGGTGATCCCGCTGGGGGACCGGTTCAACCAGACGGTCTACCTCATGATCAAGAAGAACGGCAAGCTGACGGGCCGCGAGGTCCGCCCGACGTTGTTCGTGCCCATGACGGGTAAGGCCCAGTCAGAGGCGGCCGCCGCGCGGAAAGACAACGCGAAAGAGAAGGACAAGCCCTGATGATGACCGCCCGCACATTCGCGCTCGCCGCCGCGCTCGTTGCACTGTCAGGGCCGGCCCTTCGTGGCCAAGAGGTCGAGGTCCAGCGACCCGGGCCGCCTCCTGTCGAAGACTTCGAGACGGACAAAAACAACGACGGCGTGCCGGACGGCTGGTACAACGCCTGTGACGCCAAGATCGCCGCCGAAGGGGGAGTGACGGGACTCGGGCCGCATTGCCTGCGCTTCGAGTCTCACAACCCCGGCGCACCGGCCCGGCTGAGCCGCGCGTTCGGTGTCGACGGACGCAAACATGAGGCGATCGTCATCGGACTTTGGATCCGCATCCTCGACCTCGAAGCGGGCGAGCGGATCGGGTACGACGCGGGCTTGATCATCGATTTCCTGGGAGAGGGCCTGCGGCAGACGACGCGAGGAGTCGTGGGTCCTTGGACGCGCGGAATCGGCCCGCGCTGGACGCGCGTCGCCAAACGAATTCCCGTCCCGCCCGGCACGCGCGACGCCATCATGTCGGTCGGCCTGCTCGGCGCACTGGGTGTGCTCGAGGTGGATGGGATCACGTTCGACCTGGTGCCCGTGGGCGGGGTCGACACCACGAACCTGGTCGTGAACGGCGATTTCGAGCTTGGTGTGCCCGAGCCGATGAACTGGTCCGTCGAGAAGGGTGCGAAGCGAGCCTTTCCCGGCTATCGTTCGGCGTCGGCGCTGGAGCTGGTCGAATCGGGCTCGAAGGCAATGGCCGGAGTGGCGACTCCGATCAGGACCTTCCCGCGCCTGGCCGTCTCGCTGTTCGCGAAAGGACATGCGCTCCGTGGCGCGGGGGGCGCGGGCGCCCGTCTCTTTTTCCTCAGCGATACCGGTGAGATTTTGCCCGGGGCCGACGCGTTGGCCGATCTTTTCCGGTGGTCCGGAACCTTCGCGTGGCATCGCGAGCAGATCGTCGTCAACGTTCCGCCCGGGGCCGGGTACGCCGTGTTTCAGGTCGAGAAGCTGGACGGCGCGGGCTCGCTCTTCGTCGATGAGGTGTCGATCGAAGCCTCCCCCGACGCCAGGGCGGGGGAGTGGACACCCTACCACATCCAGGACGACACGTCCGGCTGGTCTTCGGTCCAACCCTCGCCGCGCATCAATGCGGGCTCGGCACTCGACGCATCGTTCCTGCTCGACGGCCCGGCCGGCAAGCACGGATTCGTGACCGTGCGCGAGGGTCGCCTGGCCTTCTCGCGCGGGGGACGCGCCCGGTTCTTCGGTGTTTCGCTCCTGGCGCCGACCGCCTTTCTCGCGCCCGAGAAGGCCGATGCTCTGGCCGACCGGCTGGCCCGGTCGGGCATCAACCTCGTCCGGCTCGGCGACCTCGACTCTGCCATCGGTCCGGACCGCAGCCTGTTCGACGACTCGCGCGACGATACGAAAGCCTTCGACGAGGTCGCCCTGCGCAAGCTCGACCACTTGATTGCGGCCTTGAAGAAACGGGGGGTCTATGTGGCCCTCGAGCTGCAGAGCACGCGCCGGTTCCGCTCGGAGGACGGCGTCAAGGACATCGGGCAGTTGCCGATCGGGGGGGGCGCGGCGGTGGTCTTCGACCCCAAGATCGGGGAGTTGAGCCTCGCAAGTGCGCGGGCGCTGCTCAAGCACGTGAGCGCCGAGACCGGACTGGCGCTGCGCGACGAACCCGCGCTGGCCTGGGTCACGCTGGCGGGCGAGCTCTCGCTCTTCGACCTGATCGACGACCCGGCGTCACTCCCTCCGTCGTACGCCAACGAACTGCGGGCCCAGTCCGTGAAGGCACCGGGGCTGGCGGGACGCCGGCTCTGGATGTCGCTGGAGTCCGACCACTGGAAAGAGTTTGCCGACGTCCTGCGCACGGACAAGCTGCGAGTCCCGATCGCCAGCGCGTCCCACTGGCGCCGGGAGCGAGAGTTCTCGGAGGCCGTGCAGGCGTTCGACCTGGTCGACGACCGCCTTTACTGGACGGCCCCGTTCTGGAGCCTTCCGGACCGCCGATCGCTTTTGTGGAGCCCTGACGGCGGCCTCGTGGGAGGCGCTCTGCGCAAGCGGAAGACCGACAAGCCCTATGCCGTCGGCCAGTGGGCCATCCAGACCGCCGGTGCCTGGGCGCTGCCCCATGAGGGGGCGGACGTCATGCTCGCCTCCGCAATCGCGGCGGACGAAGACTGGGATGCCCTCGTACGGCGCGGCGTTTTCGTGCACCCCGACGTCTGGGGCTCCAGTTCAGCGGGGACCGGGGGGGCGGAAGACATCTATCAGATCCCCGAAGTGATCAACGGCAGCCCGCAGGTGTTCAGCGTCTGGCCGCATGCCGCCTCGCTCGTGCTGCGCTCGCGCGACGATTCGAAGAAGCAAAGGGCAGGCCGCGCGCCGCACGTCAGGCAAGGCATCGAGGGGTGGGATCCCGCCTCCGGCCGCCTGCTGATCGACACGCCCTACACGCAAGGGGTCGCAGGCTGGCCCGGCAAGGACGCCGCGAGCTTCGACGCCGTCACGATCGAGACGACCGACCCGTTCGCCGTCATCGTCGCCTCATCCGTCGGGAACAAGCCGCTCGCGACGGCCGACCGCATCCTCATCACGGCGCTGGCACGAATCGAGCCCACGGGCTTCCGCTGGGTCGACGAATGGCGCCGCTACGTCGCCGACCCCGGCCGGCCGCCACTGCTCCAGGAGCCCGTGTCCGCCCGTATCCGCTGGAAACGGGGCGGTCCGATCAAAGCCTATACACTCGACAATACAGGCAAACGTCTCGCAAGCGTCAAGCTGCAGGCGGTCGACGGCGGGGTAGAGCTGACCGTAGACGGCACGGCCTCGACCCTCCACTGGGAGCTTTGCCTGGAGTGATGACGCCTCGGGCCGCCGGCGTGTTGCGCGCACGGACCTTGAATCCTCTCCCGCGGGGAGAGGTGATCCCAAAGCCCCCTCGCTGCCACAGGGAAAACGGTTGAAGGCCGCCCGACCCGTTTCAGCCTCCGGGTCTTCGAAACCCAAGCACTTGCAACACGACATCCGTCCGCGTCAGGTCCGCCACGAACGGGACCACGGCGGACCATTCTCCGGCCTCGCGGCGGTGGCCCACCGCGACGACGGGAATGCCCGCCCCCTGGGCCGCCGCCAGGCCGGTGGGCGAATCTTCGAGGGCGCAAGCCGCGGCGGCCGGGATCCCCAACCGCTCGAGCGCCAGGCGATAGCACTCGGGGTCGGGCTTGACGGCTCGGACGTCCTCCTTGGCGATCACGGCATCAAACGCGCCGGCCAGCCCTGTCGCCGCGAGGACCGTCTCGACATTAACGCGCCAGGTCGTGGTGACGACCGCGAGACGAGCCAGCGGGCGCACAGCGTGGACGAGTGCTTCGACCCCAGGGTAAATCCGGGGCGCGTCGGCAAGCATGCTCCGAGTGAGTTCCTGCTTCCACCGCACCCAACCTTCGACGTCGCCCCCCTCAATTTTTTTCTGGGCCAAGACCTCGGCGAAAAAAGACCGGTCGTCGACCTCCACTGCGCGGGCGCAGATCTCGTCGGCCATCTCCCAGCCGAGCCGTGCAAAGGTGCGCTGCCAGGCTGCGATGTGGATGTTTTCCGTGTCGGCGATCACGCCGTCGAAGTCGAGCAAGAGGGCGTGGGGCGCCATGGCTTTCCGGTCAATTCGAACAGTCGGTCAAGCAGGGTGCGACCCGGGATTATCGCCCGGAAGTCAGGTGTCGTCAAATCGTTGACAATCGCCCAGTGGCCCCCTATGGTTGGCGACTAATCGCGACCACTCCGAGCGCCCCGTCCAGAACCCAGCGAATCCTCCGGGAGCATTGCGCCATGGCTCGACCCGTCACGTTGTTTACCGGCCAGTGGGCCGACCTCAGTCTGGAAGTGATCTGCCAGAAGGCCAGCAAGTGGGGCTACGACGGCATCGAGCTACCTTGCTGGGGCGACCACTTCAACGTGCAGAAGGCCCTTGCCGACGACGGCTATTGCCAGGAACGGCACGACCTGCTCGGTCGCTACGGCCTGAAGTGCTGGGCGATCTCGAACCACCTGGTCGGCCAGCTCGTCCTCGACGTGCTCGACTCGCGGACCGACGACTGGGTCCCGGAGAAGGTCCGTGGCAGCGCCGAGAAAAAGCGCGAGTGGGCCATTCAGGAGATGAAGGACACCGCCCGGGCCGCCAAGAGGCTGGGCGTGAAGGTCGTCAACGGTTTCACCGGCTCGTCCATCTGGCACTTGCTGTATTCGTTCCCGCCCGTGCCTGACGCGATGATCGCCGATGGGTTCAAGCTGCTCGCCGACCGTTGGAACCCCATCCTCGACGTCTTCCGCGAGTGCGGCGTGAAATTCGGGCTCGAAGTGCACCCGACCGAGATCGCCTTCGACCTCTACTCGGCCGAAACCGCGCTCAAGGCCTTGGACTTCCGGCCGGAGTTCGGTTTCAACTTCGACCCGAGCCACTTGCTCTGGCAAATGGTCGATCCGGTCGCGTTCATCCGGGCGTTTCCCGACCGCATCTACCACGTGCACGTCAAGGACGCCGCTCGGACACTGGACGGCCGGACCGGAATCCTCGGCTCGCACTTGAATTTCGGCGACCCCCGCCGCGGCTGGGACTTCCGCTCGCCCGGCCGAGGCCAGGTCGACTTCGAGGAAATTGCGCGGGCCCTGAACCAGGTCGGATACAACGGCCCCCTCTCCGTCGAGTGGGAAGACCCCGGCATGGACCGCGAGCACGGCGCCGCCGAGGCCGCGAGCTTCGTGAAACAGAAGATGGGCTTCGCCCCCGCCGGCCGCCTGTTCGACTCGGCGTTCGCCGACGCCCAGGCCAAAAAGTAAAACAAGACGCTCCACCGATCGAAAGCAACCACTCGCGTGTCGTCCTCGTAGGGCCGGCCATTGCCGGCCAGAAACACGGCCGGCAATGGCCGGCCCTACAGGTCGCGCGTGAGGATAACCCGCTCTGTCGCGCATTAGGACCAGACCAAGGACCAGCCTCCTCGGACACCCCGAAGGCGATAACCTCTTGACCTTCGGGCGAATGCGCGGAAAAACTGGAACGAAGCGCGGTCGAACGAGGTCCCGGAAAGACGGGAGCCCGAGACCGGCGGGTCCCTTCCGTACATCGGCCCTGTCGGCTCCGTTTCGACCGGTTACCTCAAGGAGATCAGAAGGCGATGAGCGGCCCGATCGTTCGCAAGTATGGATTCCCTAACTTCGAAAAGATCTTTGGCGACCGGAGCCTCCAGCACGGCGTCGAGGACGAGGCGACACCGGAAACCGAAGGCACAGAAGCCTCCGAGGCGCCCCCTGCCGCCGAAACGAAGAAGCCGTCGAAGCCGGCGGGCAAAGGGAAGAAGGGATCGAAGTAACGCTCGCCACAGTGAAGGCCGGGATCCGCCTATTCGGAGTGTGCGGCGACGAGCGCTTCGCGCAGCTTCTGGAGCGCGCGGGTCTTTTCGTTGCTCACCGTCTTGGGAGCAACGCCCCACTGTAGCGCGATTTCGGCGGGCGTCTTGCCCATCAAGGTGTCCTGGATCAGCGAAGCTTCGCGCGGGGTGAGAGACTGGGCAATCGCTTCTTGCAGGGCTCCCCGCCGACTGGTTGGGGAGACCTCGGCAACCGACGAACTCGCGACGTCGATGGAGTCGAGAGGCTGGAACGTTTTCTCTCGCTGCGCGCGCTTCTTCACGGCGTCGACCGCTCGGAAGAAGTCCGGTCCGTCGGCCGTCTCACGGCTCAGGACGTCGCGGATGCCGTTTTGGCCGATGTCTGCCAGCAGGCTGTTGAAGCGAACGCTGCCGAGGTTCTGAAGGAGCGACACGTACACGGCTTGGGTCGAGTCATCGTGCAACTGTGCGGAGATGCCGGCCCGGTACCAGGCGCGATTCAAGTAGCGGTTCAACTGCGAGATTCCCGCGGCGACGGACTGGGCGTCCGCTTGGTCGGCGGAGGGGCCGATCAGGTCGGAGAGGTGAGTCTGACCGAGCGCGGCGTCCCACGCGTCCGTCGGCGAGCCGGGAGGCTCCGCGACCGGGACCGGCGTCAGGGCAACGTCGTTCGCCAGCGCGATCCCGGGAAGCGACTGCGCGCCGTTGCTCAGCAGCCGAAGTGCTTCGAGCACCTCGAGCCTTGGCTGATACGATCGCCGCTTCTTCCGTTCGCCCCTGGGACTCGACACCGATACTCCCCTCGCTACCCATGGTGCTGGCCGGACATCGCTTGCGCTCGACTGGCCGACCCCTCAGCACAGTCTAGTACGTCACGCTCGGCTCGTGGTTCGCATCAACCTAAAGCATTCTCGTGATGAGATCGAGGCCAAACGCAACCTTCGACCACAAGAATGGTAGCATGCATGCAATCGGCCGACTAGGCCCAGTTCGAATTACTGCAACTTTCCTCGTCCCAACAATTCCCATTCCGCCTCGACCCGGCCCCCTCGGAGGCCGAGGATTCGGTCGTGGAGAACGAAGGTAAAATCGCTGTAACCGGGGATGACCATCACTTTTTTTCCGATTTTGAGTTCTCGACCATCCAGAACGGCCAACGTGGTGTGTTCGGCGGAGAGTGAGAGGACTGCGCATCCCGGGTGATCTGGGAGAACGGGTGGCGTCCGGTACTGGCTGATGGACTTCTGTCCGATGTCCAGGATGGCGCGGTCCGGCGCAGGCCGGCTAACGACCGTGGCCAAGACAAAGACCGCGGGGCGGTGCCCCTCGACGTTACAGGCCTGCGAGTAGTACTGGCAAGCAAAAATCCCGCCCCCCGCCTGGATCTCGGTGATCCCCGCTATGTCGGCGGTGTGCTGGTAGGAACCGGTACCGCCCGCGGAAACGATCTTGCACGGGAGCCCCGAGGATTCCACGGCTCGCTTTGCGTCCAAGAGCCAACCGATCGCAAGGTCGATCGCCGCGCGTTTCTCGGCACGATCGGCAATCATGAGGGTATGGCCCTCGTACCCCATGACGCCGTCGAACCGCAGCCCGGGCGTGTCGGCCACGCGGTGGGCGAGGGCCACGGCGGCCTCGGAACTATCGACGCCGCACCGATTCATGCCGAGGTCGACGTCGACGATCAGCCCGATCGTGACCCCAGCGCGTCGCGCAGCGTCCGCGAGCGGCGGCAGGTGGTCCGGATGGTCCACCGTGGCCTTGACATCGGCCGTTCGCTGGAGGGCGGCCAGGCGGGCCGCCTTGGACGGCCCGACCACGAGGTGAGCGATCAGGATGTCATCGATCCCGGCGGCGGCCATGACCTCGGCCTCCGAGACCTTGGCGACCGTGACACCCAGTGCGCCCGCCTTTCGAAGGCGGTGCGCGATGGCCGGGCACTTGAACGCCTTCGCGTGCGGACGCCATCCCACTCCGCGTTCGCGAAAGTGCCGGGCCATCTTTTCGACGTTGAACTCGAAACTCTCGAGGTCGAGGAGGAGGGCAGGGGTATCGAGTTCATCGACGCTTAAGCCGATCGCACTGAGCTGCATGGGCGCACCTTGTCGAGGCGTGGTTAGCGGGGGGCCAAAGGGCCGGGGACACGATGATAGGCTGCACGCGGCGGGAAATCATCAATTTACCGCGAACGAGGACGAATCGGCTATCGAGTTATGGACGTTCGCGCCACCATCGAGACAGCCCCCCAGGCGTGGCTCGGCCAAACTCATCCTCTAGGGCCGGCCCTACAAGATCGTAGGAAAAGTGTTACCAGGACCGACCTGGATCGGAACCAGACCGATTTCCGAACGTCGCCGGTCCGCACAACGCGCGTGGCCTGCGCGAAGGTAGCGCCGCGTGCAGGGCGTTGACCGAAGCCCAGTGCTTTCCAATAATCATGACAATTGTCGGTTCGAACCTGTGAAGGCCGGCCCGTTCGGGTCTCCGTCCGCGTTTGTCCCCACACAGGCCCGGAAAGGTGGCGCCTGTTGAACCTGCTCGATCGCGCGAAGAGACTACTGCAGGGACAGGGCCCTTCGGTCTCTCACAAAACGCAGTACTACAACGTTTTATGCCCGGATGGGCACCGGATGTCGGGCGCGCGCAACGAGGGATACCAGGCGCTCCGCTGCCCGAGTTGCGGCGAAGGGGTCTTCATTCTCCCCCGCAGCCCCCTCCCCGATGTGGCGGCCCCCCCTCGTCCTGCGCCGCAGACGGCGCGACGGCATACGGCCGACATCGCGGTCTTCGATGAGCCGATCGCCCTCAGCGACCCCCCGCCGTTACCGCCGCGGGACGCGAACGAGGAATACGGGGAGATCGAGTGGGAAGAATCGCCGGCGCCCGAGAACACCCGACGCGCCCCGGCGGCCGCAGAGCCCGAGGATGCGGCCGCCACCCCGCACGGCCGCCAGCAAGCCCGCCCGGACGGTCGCGCGGGAGAGCCACGGCAGCAACCTGCAACTCCACCACAACCCAGGGAGGTTCCCCAGCCGCGGCGGCCGAAGCCACGGCCCGCGCCCGCCCCCGCCCCTCCAGCCCCGCAACGGCCGGATGAGCCCGAGTTCGATCTCCGCGACTGGGCTCGCCGTCGGCGCAACCCGTTGATTTTCACGGTGGTGGGGCTCGTCCTCGTCGCGACCGTGGGGTTTCGCCAGTGGCGGTCGCAGATGCAGGACTACCCGCGTCAGGCCGAGCTCGGACGGACCGAAGGGCTCAAGGCGCTGGACGCCGGCGAGTGGGACAAGGCCCACCTGTTGCTCTCAAAGGCCAAGCGGGCCGTCGACGCCCTCGGCGGCAAGGTGGAGGGGGCCGAAGAGATCCGGCATGGGGCCGACGAAGCCAACCTCTACGCAAATCGCGTCTCCGAAAGCCTCGAAACGCTTCTGAAGGAGGCCGACCCCTCCGACACCTCCGACTGGCCCCGCCAGTTCGAGACGCTTTACAAGGGCAAGGCGATCATCGTTCGGGCCGAGGTGACGGCCGTGCCCGAAGCCGACGGCACAGGGAGCTACGACCTGGACTATCGCATTCTCCCCAACGGCGAGGGGGACCTCGACCGCCGGCGCGACCTCCGGATCGGGCGGTTCGACCTCTCTCGCTTCCGATTGATGCACGACCTGCAACCGAAACGGGGGACGCAGCTCGCCTTCGGTGCTCGCCTGTCATCGTTCACCTTCGACCCCGAGCGCAACGAGTGGCTCGTCGGCCTCGAGCCCGACAGCGGCGTCATCCTGCGGCACCAGAAGGCCCTCGCCAACGCGATGATGACCGCCGATGCCGAGTCGGCCCCCGAGGAGGGCAAGCCATGATACGCCTTTCTTCCCTCCGCGTTGCCATCCTGGCGCTGACGCTCTCCGGCGCCGAGTCGGGAGTGACGACCATCGAGCCTTCTGACCTGACCAAGCGGCCCGAACTGGTCGGACGCGAGATCGCGACGGACGATCGCCTTCGCCTTTTTCAGTACCACAAGGGCGAAGGTTACGACGAGTTGTACCTGAAACGCACGTCGGTCATCTTCCGGCTCCCGAAGCGGTTGCGACCCGAACACCCCCCCGGTAACCGCGTTTTCGGCGTCCGCGGCGTGCTCGGCCGAGATGGCGATCGTTGGTTCTGCGACGTGACCGCCCTCGAGCCCCTCCCTGATGACATCGACCGCCTCAACCAGGGAGTCGCCGGCCTCACCCCCCGTGACGATGGCACGCGACTCAAGTGGGCGCTATGGGCCGAGAAACGCGCGAAGGACTTCGACGATAAGCCGCTCAAAGAACGGGCGAGGGAGCTTGAGGGCGACGCCATCCGCATCGAGGCCCAGCGCACCTCGGCCGACAACGGCGAGGCAATGCTTGCCCTGGCCGAACGCGCCCGTAGCCGCGGCATCCCCGAGCCCGAGCCGTCGGCCCTCGCCCATCGAGCCTTTCGCAAACTCGTCTCGACCGCCAAGACCCCCCAGGCTCTCGCGGCCTTCCGCACGCGGATCGAGGCGTTCTTTCCCACCGCCTCTCGCCCCCCGGGCGAACCGGCCGACCTGGCGCGGTGGCTGACCCCCTACGCCCACGAACCGGCCGAGGCCTACCGCATGGCTCCGCCCGAAGCACGCAAAACGCTCGACCGCCGGCTCTGGGCCGACACCGCCGAACGCGTCCTGACCCTCGAGGCCGAAGCGGACCCCGCGCAAGCGGTCGCGCTCTCCGAGACGGCCGCCAGCCAGCTCCCCGACCGGCCCCTCGTTGCGTCAAGGCTCTTGGAGAGCGGCCTCAAAGCCAACACGGCGAATCTTTTAAAGCTACGTCAGGCCGAAGTCGAAAGCATTGCCACGCTCTACCGCGAGAAGCTGCACTCTCCGGAACGCGCCGAGGGCATCTTACGGGACTGGCTCAACGCGAAACGGCAGAAGTCGCTCCGTCCGTCCGACGCCGAGGGACGGCTCAACCTCGCGAACCAGTACGAAGCGCTGCTCAACGACCGAGAGACGGCAATCGCTTTACTGTACGAGGCTTATAAAATCGACCCGGCATCAAAGGAGATTACGGAAGCGTTCCTGCTCCGCGGCTGCAAGAAAGGCCCCAACGGCGAATGGGTGGACCCCCGCGCGCGGCAAGCGGCGGCCGGATCGCCCACCGCCGAGGCTGAGGCTCCCGCCTCGTTGCCGGCCGGCCAGAAACTGCGAGGAGCGACGGAAGACGACGTGCGCTCGCGTCTGGGAGGAAAGCCGAATCGCGTCGCCCGGACGGCCTCGCAGGGGCAGGCGGTCGAACAATGGATTTATTACAATGCAAACCAAGTGCTTTATGTCAATTTTGCCCGGTCCGCGGGCGATTCCCGACCGCGGGTCATCGCCTTCTACTCCCGTCGCCGCACCCCAGGCGACCCTCCCGGCGCCCCCTGACCTCGTCACATCCGTTGCAATCGCTCACGCACACCCGCGTGGCCCTGTCCCGTTTCCCATCGTGGCCGACTGGGACCGAAGAAACTCTCTAATTTTCGGCAAACCTTTTCGTCTGAGCTACGTAATACCTCTGCGAGATGAGAAAAATTCGCTCCCGGGGCTTGCCGGTGGCGCATAATGTGCTTGACTGGGGCGAGGACCTATGGAATTCCAACGGTGGGTCTCGATCAGTCAGCGAGTGAGAGATGCGGTGGGTAAGACCCGGTCCATTATCCCCTGATCTCGCGTTATCTTTTTGTACCGGGTCAAGATGCTCTAGACGCGGGTCTTTTACTCTGGCGCTGGCCACTGTCGATCCGCTCCGACGTACACCTGGAGGTGTTCCAATGGCCCGCAAAGATGCTTTGCTTCGTTTACACTCGCGGCTCGTCGCACGTCGCGACGCTCTGCGTAAAGCCCTCAGCGGCGAAATGGACATGCGGGAGTTCGTCGCGCTGACCGACGTCGGAGACAACGTCGACGCCGCGGTCGATACCGCCAATGATGAGATCTCGTCGCAGCTCGTGGAGATCGAAAGCCGGGAGCTGGGCCAGATCGAGCACGCCCTGGAGCGGATCGTTCAAGGGGCCTACGGACGTTGCGAGTTCTGCGGCGGCAAGATCGCCGAGGCCCGGCTCAACGCCCTGCCGTACACCAATAGCTGCATCGATTGCCAGCGAGAGAACGAGCGGAACGGTCAGCCGTTCGGCCGAGGCGGCGAGGAGCACAACCGCTGGGCCAAGGTCTTCGAAAAGCCGAACGAAGACTCCGACGGCGATTCCAACATCAATCTGAGCGACCTCGAGATGGACCTCAGCGAATCGCGCTGAGCACCCGTCCCAGACCCAGTCTCCCGAAGGACCGCCGGACCGCCCGGCGGTCTTTTTTTTCGCCCGCGCGCCGCGAGCGTTGGGTCCGCGGTCCAGCCGCCTCGGCCTTGGAATGGCACGCCGGGAGCCTTTCTGACGTCCCACCGACCCCGCCGATGGCTCTCGCGACGCGACTTTGCAATCGTGCATTGAGCGCCTGCGCGATTTTGACTTCCCGTTCGGTCAGGGCGTATACTATCCTGATCATCCCCGGCCGGACACCACGCGGTTTCTCACCCCGCATGACTGGCCAGCAGAACAGGCCTCCCATCCCCGGCGGCGGCGCGGAGCTTGGCTGATGACCTGGCGCAACTCCTCGAAAACTCTGATGTTCGGCGCGATGGTTGGCGGTTTCGCCATCGGCGTTGCCGCGGACCGGGGCAGTCACTACCTGTCGGCCCAGAGCGCGGCACCTGCACGAGCGGAACGCCCGCAGGTGATTGCCGCCGTCACTCAGGACGCTCTCTACGACCAACTCGCCAGGCAATACGAGCAATTCCAGCACGTCAACCGCACCTTCGAGCTCGTGGCGCGCACCGTGGCTCCGTCCGTCGTCCACATCGTCGCCCAGAAGACCAGCCGCAAGGAGGAAAGCCCGCGAATTAATCACTTTGAGGAGACCGGCTCCGGGGTGATCGTTCGCGGAGACAAAGGGACGGCCCTCTACGTCCTCACCAATAACCATGTGGTGGCCGACGCAGCGCCCGCCAAGATCAGCATCTTCCTTCAAGACGGCCGTGCGCTCCACCCCGAGCGCTACTGGCTCGACGCGGCGGCCGACATCGCCGTGCTCAAGCTGAACCGCGAGGACCTCCCCGCCGCGCGCCTGGGGAACAGCGAAGAAATGGCCGTTGGCAATTGGGTCCTGGCCCTCGGGAGTCCCTTCGGTCTGACCCACTCCGTCAGCCAGGGGATCATCAGCGCACGCGGGCGCCACATGAGCGAGCTCGAGGACGTCGAGAACCAAGACTTCCTGCAGACCGACGCCGCCATCAACCCCGGAAACTCGGGTGGGCCGCTTGTGAACCTGAAGGGTGAGGTGATCGGCATCAACAACTCGATCGCTTCCAGCGGCGGCGGCAACGAAGGAGTCGGCTTCAGCATTCCCATCAACCTCGCGCGCTGGATCATGAACGAGCTGATCACGCACGGGCAGGTCAGTCGCGGCGGCCTGGGAATCTTCCTCCACGCCGAGTTCCGCCCGGATGACGCGAAGACACTCGGCCTCGAACGCCCCAGAGGTGCGTGGATCGATGCCGTCGATCCCGCTTCGCCCGCCGCACAGGCCGGCCTGCACGACAACGACGTGATCCTCACCTACAAAGGCATCGAGGTCCAGGATCTCAACCATCTGATCAACATGGTTTCGATGTCGGCGATCGGCCAGCCGGCGAACCTCACGGTCTGGCGTGGCGGCAAAGCCATCGACCTCACGGTGAAGGTCGGCACCCGAGAGCGGAAGACGGCCCCCGGCAACGCGCCGGCCGATGCCGGCAAGGGGCAAGGTTTACTGCGGCGTCCCGGCCGGCCGGAGCCCGGACCGTTGTTCGCGCAGGGACTGGAGCTCGCGACGCTGGACGAAGAAAGCGCCCGCCGGCTCAACCTGCCCGATGGACTCCGCGGCGCCGCTGTCCTCAAGATTGACCCGCAGAGTCCGTTTGCCCCGTACCTGAAGCCGCTCGACGTGATCTCGGCGGTCGCCGGACGCGCCGTGCGAAGCGCCGAGGAGGCAGTGAAGGCGCTCAACGAACGCACCGACCGGAACCCGATCGAGATCGGCTTCGACCGCGTGGCCCGGGGGGTGATCGAACGTCGCACGGCGCGGGTCCCATGACGGCCATGGCCCTGACTCACGCGCTCGAACGCCTGGGCGCACGGCACGACCTCACCGCCGCCGAGACGGCCGCCGCCGTTTCGGCCATGATGGCCGGCGATGCGTCCGATGTCGCCATAGGCGCGTTTCTGACGGCCCTCCGCGTCAAGGGAGAGACCGCCGACGAGCTCGCCGGCGCCGTCGAGGCGGTGCGCTCCCGGATGACCCCGTGGCCGCTGCCGGAACGCCCGTTCCCGTTGCTTGACACCTGCGGCACCGGCGGCGACGGCGCCATGTCGGTAAACGTCTCCACCGCGACCGCCGTCGTGGTCGCGGCGTGCGGCGTGCCGGTCGCCAAACACGGCAATCGCTCGGCTTCCGGCAATTCGGGCAGCGCGGAGGTGCTCCAGGAGCTCGGCGTCGACATCGAGGCCGGCCCCGGAGTGCTCGCCAGATGCCTGGTCGAGCTCGGCATCACGTTCCTGTTCGCGCCCCAGTTCCATCCCGCGCTGCGGTTCGCCGCGCCGGTCCGCCGGCAGTTGCCGTTTCGCACGCTGTTCAACTTGATTGGTCCGCTCGCCAACCCCGCACGCCCCGATCACCAGATCATCGGGGTGGCCGGTGAGCCACAGGCGAACCTCATCGCGGAGGCCGTGTGCCGGCTCGGAACGACCCGCGTGGCGGTCGTGACGGGCGCTGACGGCCTGGACGAAGTGACCCTGGACGGCACGACCCAGGTCCGTCTCGTCGAACGGGGGCGCGTGACTCGCCTCGTCTGGAGCCCGGCAGATTTCGGTCTCCCCCGCGTACCAGCCCCAGCGCTCAGGGTCACCGGGCCCGCCGACAGCGCGGCGAAGCTACGCGCGCTCTTTGAGGGCAAACCAGGCCCCGTACGCGACATGGTGCTGGCCAATAGCGCAGCGGCCCTGTGGATCGCGACGGGGCAGGACCTTCGCACGGCCGTAGACCGCGCGGCGAGTGCCGTCGACAACGGCTCCGCTCGCACGCTGATCGAGCGCTGGGCCCGCCTCAGTCGCGACACGGCGTGAACCGTTCCGCCCAAAGTTCCTCGTAAACGTGATATCCGCCCGGCTTCATCCCAAGGCGCTGATAGGTGGCCTGGGCATTCACGTTCTCACGCTCGACGTAGAGCCGCAAGCCGGCGACGTCCCCTTGCTGCCGGGCCTCTTCGCGAATGTGACCGTAGAGGGCCCGAAAGACCCCTTTTCCGCGTGCCTCCGGCGCAACGTAAACGCTCTGAAACCACCAGAGCCACGCGTTGCGCCAGTCGCTCCACTCGCGAGAAACCGCGGCCTGCCCGACCGGCCCCGTCGTGCGCGAGAATTCGACAACCCAGTAGCGCAGACAGTCTGGGCGAGTAAGTGCCACCCGCACGCCCTGATTCAGCACCGACCGGTCGAGTCGTAACCCCTCGGTTTCGAAGGCAAGGCGCAGGTTGAAGTCGACGATGGCGTCGAGGTCCGCCGGACGTGCATCACGAACCGACAGATGGCTTGCACCGCCCATCACAGCCGATCGCTCCGCCTGCTGCGGGCGCGCCGGCTCGCCTCTTGTAAGACGCGATTTTCTTCCTCGGTCAGCTGCTGCGGTCCCTCACGCGCGATCTTGGCCAAGACTTCGTCGAGCTTGGCGTCGAGCTGTTCCTGGGGCAAAACGGCCGTCGAGGCGGGTTTGGCAGCGGTCGGGGGCGTCGAGGACCACGTCGGGCTTGATGTCGCGGGCCGGGGCGCCACCTTGTCGCGCGGGTCGGGCATGACCACTCGCAAACGCGGCCGGTTGAAACGGGCGGAAACCAGCCGCGTCCAGCGCAGGTCGAGGCGCTTGTACAAGTACCCGTAAGCCGCGCCGCTCAGATGCGACGCCACGGCGATCTGCCCATGGCGATCGGAAACGAGCAGGCTCCAGGCGTCGGAAAGGATGTAAATCGTCACCAGCAGCCACATCTCGACCGGCAGCACCATGAAAAACAGCACTTCTCGCCGCGGATGGTATAGCGCGTAGACCACGATGACTGCCATCACAGCGCCGGAGGCGCCAAGCATGTGGCCGCCCGAAAAGTGATCCATGGCGGCCCAGCCGAGCGTGCTCACGACCCCTGCCGAGAGGTAGAGCGCCACGAAATTGCGCGTGCCGTAGAGCGCCTCCATATCGCGCCCGACCATCCAGAGGAACAGCATATTCCAGAAGAGATGCAGGACTGTTCCATGCAAAAACGTGGCGGTCAGTAGCTGCCACACGTAACCATGCTCGAAAATCCCTTCGCTGGTCGCCGCGAACCAGTGCTCGATCGGCCTCTCCGGCCCTTGCATGCTCTGGAGGATAAGCATCACCACATTGATGGCGATAATCGCCTTGCATGCGGGAGCCTGGCCGGAAAGCCAAAGGGAGCCTTGCGTTTCACCACGATAATAGTCGCGGTCGTGGATACCCATGACGGCTCCGGCGAACGGCGTTCTCAAACGACAGGGGAGGCGATCGGCAACCGCCTGTTTTCATTATCATCGGCCGCTTCGGCGCGGCTGTCAACTGCTGCCGCCAGCGCGATTCTCACCCCATCGAGCCGGCCGGAAAAGATGGCGTTCCCGTGGGATCGTCAGTCGGCCAGCAACGCCTCCATGGCCTCGCGCCGGGTCGAATAGATCGGCCAGACGATGTCGAGCGAAGTTAACCGCAGCAATTCCTTCGCTCGTTCGGAAACGCCGGCAAGTGCCATCGTACCGCCGCGGCCCAGTGCGAGCTTCCAGCAGCGGATGAGCAGGGCGAGGAACATCGAGCCGAAATAATCGACCGTACTCAGGTCAAAGACGACGAGCACCCCATCCTGGTCGCGGATCGGCGCCATGATCAGTTCAGCGGCTTGCTCCTCGAGACCATCATCCAACGTCTCGAGCATCGGTGTCGCGGTGATCAGCACGAGCTCGCCATGCCGCTCGATCGTAAAAGCATCGTTCGACCGCGGAGCGCTCATCGGAGATTACCCGCAAGGTTCGCGCGTACGAGCCGCGAAGGCCACCCGTAGCTCCCAACAGACTAGAACCTTCCCGGCGCTCCAACAAGGGGGTTGCCGCACGATGCGGGTCGCTGGCCACTCCTGCGAGCCAGGTCGTCACGGATTTACGCGTCACGCCGCGCGCGGCGCTCGGCCTTGTTTTGGGGGTGACACCGGGTTTGGCTGATGCTCCGGACCCTCTCCGGCCGATTCACTAGAGAGGCGGTCGGACAGTCGCCATCACATCCCCCAAGCGGGCTGTCTACCGGTTTGCGAAATGGCCTGCTGCTCGAAAGCCCAAGAGCCATCCGGACCGCGAGCCATCGCGGCAACGGACCAGGAAGACACGGAGGAGTAAAAGAAACCATGGCTACCGCACGACTTCGCGTGTTCCCCCATTCCGAGGAAGACTCACGCGGTGCAGCTCACCACGCGCCCTCCGTCCCCATACGCCTCTCGGACCTCTATCCCCTTCTGGCGCAGGCTTATCGCGACAACTACGTATGGCTGCGCGACTTCGAAGACGATGAGCTCCTCGTGAGCAACGACCTCTACGAGGTGATTCGCGCGTTCTCGAACTGCCGCCCGTCCGCGTGACAAGTACCTCGTGCCGTTCCCTCGGTTGTGAGCGGCGATCAAGCCGCTCGCGCCAAGCCTGAATTTCGTAAGACCGCCATCGGCTTGACGAACCCGCCCCGAGCCTTTATCGTAACTCTTATCATCACTCGATGGTGGGTGTGGCCTAGCGGTTAAGGCACCAGATTGTGGATCTGGATATCGCGGGTTCGAATCCCGTCACCCACCCTTTGAATCAGCACCCCGACTCTATGCATCCCCGCCCTGCTGGTCCATGTCGCTACGGTGCAGGAGTGCCGGTAGTGCCATCACCTGATTGGTGTGCGGGTTCCTCATCACGTCCCGTGGCGTCAGCCTTCGACCCGTAATGCGGGCCCCAAGGAATTGTCGCAGGTCGGCGCAAACCGCGCGTCCCCCTCATTCTCGGCGGCCATCCAGGCCAGGGAATCGTCGACGGTCCTCGCTAATCTCCACCGTCGTGCCCCACGCGGAGCCGGGGAGTTGGGCGCCATGCCCACGTCTTCGTGGGCATGCGCCGCGGACCGAGCCGGCGGAGGGCTGAC
>JARLIH010000412.1 GCA_031291845.1 Isosphaeraceae bacterium
GAAAGATCGGCTGAAGCCGGGACTCCAACGTGTCGAAGACCTCCCGCGAGGAAGACCTGCGCGTCGGAGAATCACGCCTTGGCCGGCTCGGCCGCGTGGAGGGGCGTGAACGTGAAGTTCGTGCCGTCCCAGCCGATCGCGATCGTCGTCCCCTCGGGACTGCGCTCGGTCAGGAGCGCGGTCGCCAGCGGGTTCGCCAGGCGCTGCTGGATGACTCGCTTGAGCGGCCGGGCGCCGTAGGCGGGGTCGAACCCTTCTTCCGCGAGTGCCTGCTTGGCGTCTTCGGTAATCTGCAAGGCCAGTCCCACCTCGGCCATCTGCCGCTCGAGCCGGCGGAGCTGGATCGAGACGATCTGGGTCAGCTCCTTCATGCCGAGTGGGTGGAAGATGATCGTCTCGTCGATCCGGTTGAGGAACTCGGGGAGGAACTCAGCCTTGAGCACGTCCGTCACGGCACGCCGGATGCGGGCTTCATCGCCCGACTCGGCCAGGCGTGCGATCTCCTGGCTGCCGAGGTTCGAGGTCATGATGATGACCGTGTTGCGGAAGTCGACCGTGCGCCCCTGGCCGTCCGTGAGGCGGCCGTCGTCCAGGACCTGGAGCAGCACGTTGAAGACGTCGCGGTGGGCCTTCTCGACCTCGTCGAGCAGCACGACCGAGTACGGCCGCCGGCGAACCGCCTCCGTGAGCCGACCCCCTTCCTCGTAGCCGACGTAGCCCGGAGGGGCACCGATCAGCCGGGCGACGTTGTGCCGCTCGCCGAACTCGCTCATATCGATGCGGACCATCGCGGCCTCGCTGTCGAACAGGAACTCGGCCAGGGCCTTGGCCAGCTCGGTCTTGCCCACGCCGGTGGGGCCGAGGAACAGGAATGAGCCGATCGGGCGGTTCGGGTCCTGGAGCCCCGCACGGCTGCGCCGAACGGCGTCGGCCACCGCACGGACCGCGGCGTCCTGGTTCACCATCCGCAGGTGGATCTGGTCCTCGAGCTTCAGCAGCTTCTCGCGCTCGGTCGTCAGCATCTTGGCGACGGGGATTCCGGTCCACTGGCTCACGACCTCGGCGATCTCTTCCGAGTCGACTTCTTTCTTGAGCAGTCGCTTGGCCTCTTTGGCCCGGCCGTCCCCCTCGCCGGCCGACTCGGCCTGCGTGATCTTGGTCTCCAGGTCCTTCCGTTCCCGTTCCAGGTCGGCCAACGCCTGGTACTGCTTCTCGGTCGGCAGCACGCCCTGCTGTTGCAAGTGCCGGATCTCGGCCCACGCGCGGTCGTACTCGACCTTGACGGCTTCCAGACGCTCGCGGACCTTCTGGATATCGCCCAGGCCCGATTTCTCCATCTCCCACTGCCTACGCAGGTCTTGCAGCTCCTTCTCGACCTCGGAAATGTCGGCCTCGACCTCGTGCAGGCGCTCTCGCGCATGCTCCTCTTCCTCGTTCTGGAGCATCCGCTGCGCGAGTTGGAGCTGGAGCAACCGGCGCTGCAGGACGTCGATCTCCGTCGGGACCGATTGAAGCTCCATCGACAGGCGGCTGGCCGCCTCGTCGACGAGGTCGATCGCCTTATCCGGCAAGAACCGGTCCGTGATGTAACGCGCTGCGAGCTTGGCCGCGGAGACGAGGGCCGAGTCCTTGATCTTGACGTGGTGGTGAACCTCGTACTTCTCCTTCAGCCCGCGCAGGATCGCGATCGTATCCTCGACCGTCGGCTCGCCCACGAACACCGGTTGGAACCGTCGCTCCAGCGCGGGGTCCTTTTCGATGTGCTCGCGGTACTCGTCCAGGGTGGTCGCGCCGATACAGCGGAGCTCGCCGCGCGCCAGGGCCGGCTTGAGCAGGTTGGCCGCGTCCATCGCCCCTTCGGCCTTTCCCGCGCCGACGACCAAGTGCAGCTCGTCGATGAAAAGGATGATCCGCCCTTCCGACTGCGTGACATCCTTCAAGACCGCCTTGAGCCGCTCCTCGAACTCGCCGCGGAACTTGGTCCCGGCCACGAGCGCGCCCATGTCGAGGGCGATCAACTTGCGGTTCTGCAGCGTCTCGGGCACATCCCCCGAGACGATCCGCTGGGCCAGGCCTTCGACGATCGCCGTCTTCCCGACGCCCGGCTCGCCGATCAACACCGGGTTGTTCTTGGTGCGCCGACTCAGGACCTGGATCACGCGACGGATCTCCGCGTCGCGCCCGATGACCGGGTCCATCTTCCCCTTGCGCGCGAGCTCCACGAGGTCGCGGCCGTACCTCTCCAGGGCCTGGTACTTGTCGTCGGGGTTCTGGTCCGTCACGCGCTGGCCCCCGCGCACCTTCTGCAGTGCCTGGAGCACGTCCTTCTCGGTCACGCCGAGCGCGGTCAGAAGGTCCTGGGCCTTGCTTTTGACCTTCGTCAGCCCGAGCAGTAAGTGCTCGACCGAAACATACTGGTCCTTCATCCGGGTCGCCTCGTCCTGGGCCTGGTCGAGGACCCGGCTGAGGTCGGGACCGAGCGTCGTCTCAGCGCCGCTGACCTTGGGGAGGGAGTTCAGCCCCTCCTCGGCCGCCTTGAGAAGCTGCGCTGGGTTGACGCCGAGCTGCGTCAGCAGCGACCGGATCACCGCCTGCTCAGGATCGAGCAGCGCCGCCAGCAAATGCATCGGCTCCAGGCGCTGATGCCCGCGGTCTCGCGCGAGCCCCTGCGCGGCCTGGATCGCCTCCTGGCTCTTGAGCGTCAACTGGTCGAAGCGAAACGCCATATCGCTACCTCCCGGCACCTGGGGCCGCGAGCCTGGAAAAGGATCGCCTATAGGAAATCAACTATCGTGTATACGCAATCGATTTCCCGTCAGTTCGCGCTCTTCGACGTGGACGAAGATCTTGTGCCGCCGGTCAGACGCCAGGAGTGGCGAGTATTCGTTCCAGACAGCGACGGGCATTCGGCAATGGGTCGGCCCACAACCAGGCGACATCGATCCAGAAACCGGGAATCGCCGCGACGTCGAGCCGCCCCTCCGTCAGCCGGTGCGGAACATAGGGGCCGCCTGGTCCTCGTTGTGTCTCTGCGCGCAGGAGGTGCTCGCGATCGTCCACCATCCAGATGTTCGGAATACCCATCGCACGATAGGCCTCCAGCTTGAGGCCGAGATCGTGCTGCCGCGTGGATGGCGAATGGAACTCGACGACAAGCAGTGCCGGCGGCTGCGGTGCCGGCGCGTTCGCCGGGGGCCGGACGAAGATGCCGGGCTCCGGCTTCCACTCCGGGGTCAAACGGCGCACCGCCGGCCCGGTGAGAATCTGGCCGCCGCCGCGTTCGCACCGAAAGCCATCAAGCAGATGCGACACGAACATGACCTGCTCTTGATGGCGGTCAGTCACCGGCGAAGGCATATAAACGATCCCGTCAAAGTACTCGCAGAATTGCGTTTCCGGGGCGTACTTCTCGAAATCCTCCGCGGTTTGCCCGGCGATCATGACCATATAGTCCCCTTTCAGGGACGACCGGTCATAAATCGTACCCGTTGGCGTTTCCGGGGAGGACTCCTCGGGATCAATCGCCTGATCGTTGCTGGCGACGGTGGCCATCGCTCCACCCTCAGAAGAACGGCGCCTCGGGCCAGTCCGAATAATCGCGCGCGGCCTGGTAGTGCTTGAACCAGAACACCACGTCGCCGACCGTGGTTTCGCCGCGTTCGACGTAGATTTCCCACCAGCCGTCGGAGGGGCGGATCAGGTTGCCGAAATCGCTCCGCGCTTTGGGCTTCTGGATAATCAAGGCGCTGATGTCGGGCAACTGCCGCTCGATACAAGCAGCCTGGAGCGGCTTGAGAAGTTTCGCCGCGATGGTGCGGGGGGTCTCCTTGATTCCGACATCCTTGCAGAGGTTGCAAAAGTCGTCGTACGAGATCCAGACGGTGTTGCGCCGATCTCGGGCCGCCTGCGAGAGGTCGCGAGCGATCCGGACCAGGAGAGGGTATACCGCCCTAGCACTATCAAGAGACATCACGTCGGCTCCTCGGGGGGCATTGACGGCGCGGCCAAGAGCCTATTGCTCGTCTGCTGTAGCTCGTGCCTCCCGGCGCGGAGGGGGACGGCCGGGGTCGCTTTCGCTACATTACAGAAAAAAAGGCATGAGGGCGACGTCTCGGATTCCAAGCACTCAGAGATCTCGCACGCGATCCCGAAAACGCACCGGGGGCGGGACAGGTCCCGCCTCCCGGCTCGATCGAAACTCGTGAACGCTCAGACAATCATTTCTTCTCTTCGAACTCGACGTCGATCACGTCGTCCGGCTTGCCGGCCTGGCCGCCGTTCGGCGAGGGCCCACCCGCCGCCGCACCGGCCGGACCGGCCTCGCCACCTGCCGCTCCCGGCGAGGCGCCGGCGGCGTAGAGGTGCTCGGCCATCGCCTGGCTCGCGCGTTGGAGGTCTTCGATCGCGCGGTTGAGCGCGGCCGCGTCGTCCCCCCTCTTGGCCTCGTTGACCTTCTCGATCGCCGCGCGGACGGCCGCCTTGTCCCCTTCGGACAGCTTGTCCTTGTTCTCCTCGAGCGTCTTCTCGAGCTGATAGACCCGCTGGTCGGCCGTGTTGCGGGCCTCGGCCAGGTCGCGCTTGCGCTTATCCTCCGCAGCGTGCGACTCCGCGTCGCGCTGCATGCGGTCGATCTCGTCCTTCTTGAGCCCGCCGGACGCCTCGATCTTGATCGTGTGCTCCTTGCCGGTCCCCTTGTCGCGGGCCGTCACGTTCAAGATGCCGTTCGCGTCGATATTGAACGCGACCTCGATCTGCGGCACGCCCATCCGTGCAGGAGGGATGCCTTCCAGGTTGAACTCGCCGAGCAAGCGGTTGTCGGCCGCCATCGGGCGCTCGCCCTGGTAGACCTTGATGGTCACCGCGGTCTGGTTGTCCTCGGCCGTGGTGAACGTTTCCTTCTTCTCGGTCGGGATCGTCGTGTTGCGCTCCACCAACTTGGTGAAGACGCCCCCCTTCGTCTCCAGGCCGAGCGAAAGCGGCGTGACGTCCAGCAGCAGCAGGTCCTTGACCTCGCCGGTGAGCACCGCCCCCTGGATCGCCGCGCCGACGGCGACGACCTCGTCGGGGTTCACGCCCTTGTGCGGCTCCTTGCCGAAGACATCCTTAACGATCTGCTGGACGCGCGGCATGCGCGTCGACCCGCCCACGAGCACCACCTCGTCGATGTCACTCGGCTTCAGCTTCGCGTCCTCGAGCGCCTTCAGGACCGGTCCCTTGCAGCGCTCGAACAGGCTGTCCGTGAGCCGTTCGAACTGGCTGCGGGTGTTGGTCATCGTCAGGTGCTTCGGTCCCGACTGGTCGGCCGTGATGAACGGCAGGTTGATGTCGGCCTGCGTCTGGAACGACAGGTCCTTCTTCGCCTTCTCCGCCGCTTCCTTCAAGCGCTGAAGCGCCATCTGGTCCTTGCGGAGGTCGATCCCCTGTTCCTTCTTGAAGTCGTCGGCAATGTAGTTGATGAGAGCCTCGTCCCAGTCGTCGCCCCCCAGGTGGGTATCGCCGTGGGTCGAGAGGACCTCGAAGACCCCGTCGCCGACGTCGAGGATCGAGATGTCGAACGTGCCGCCGCCAAGGTCGAAGACGGCGATCTTCTCGTTCTTCTTCTTGTCCAGCCCGTACGCCAGCGCGGCGGCGGTCGGCTCGTTGATGATGCGCGCGACCTCCAGGCCGGCGATCTGGCCGGCGTCCTTGGTCGCCTGCCGCTGGGCGTCGTTAAAATAGGCCGGCACGGTGATCACGGCCTTGCGGACCTTGTGCCCGAGGTAGCTTTCCGCCGCCTCGCGCAATTTCCGCAGGACCAGGGCGGAAATCTCGGGCGGCGTGTATTCCTTGCCGCCGACCTTCACCTTGACGTAGTCGCTCGAGCCACCGACGACCGAGTACGGGACCATCTTCTCCTCGCCGCGCACCTCGTCATGGCGGCGACCCATGAAGCGCTTGATCGAGTAGACGGTTCCGGTCGGGTTCGTGACAGCCTGGCGCTTGGCCGGTTCGCCGATGAGGGTCTCCCCCTTCGGGGTGAAGGCCACGACCGACGGGGTTAAACGGCTCCCTTCCTGGTTGGCGATGACCGTGACATCGCCCCCCTCCATCACCGCGACCACGCTGTTGGTCGTCCCCAGGTCGATGCCGATAATCTTCTCACCTTCTGCCACAACCAGTCTCCTTTCGGAACGCTCTCACTGCGGCCGGGTGGTGTTGGGGCCGAGGGCAGGGGGCTCGCCGGCATCATTTGCCGTGCGGCGGAAACGACCGGCTGCCGATGCGTTCAAAGACCCGCGCCGCTCTGCCTATCCCGGTTTCGCGTCACGATCTTAAGCCTTGTGCAAGCAGAATGCCATCGACCCATTCAAATCTAACACTGAATCGTTAGGCCGTACTTGCAAAGAATTTGTGGCAAATCCGCCGAGCACCGCACGCAATTTGCACCGGCCAGACATGCCATTTTGGCAGCACCACAAAAGCACTGCGACGGACCGCGCAAAAATGGCAGTCACGCGGCCACTCGGGCTCAACGAGCCGGAGAACGCACGCCGTGTTGTCTCACCGAAAGAAAGATTTTAACCGATCCGGCCCCCAGTGGAAACGGGCACGCCGCCGGCCACGGGGAGAATTACCTTGACAGGCCTCGACCGTTTTTGTATCCACTTATCACGGCCAAACTTGCGGCCGAGCCACCACACCGTGAACCCCGGTCTCTTGCCCCGAGTGGACCGATGCCGCGTAAGCCCGTTACCAACTCGCGTCCCGCCTCCCGTGCCACTCGACCCGCGGCACCCAATGCGAGCGCCAAGCGGCCGCCCACGCTGACCGACCTGCGCGGTGAGATCGACCGAATCGATAAAGAACTGGTCGGCTTGTTAAACCGCCGGGCCGAGATTTCGCTCCAGATCGGGCAGGTGAAGCATCAGCAAGGGCTGGAGGTCTGGTCGCCCGCCCGGGAAGACGAGGTCGTGGCGCGCGCCCTAGCCGAGAGCGCGGGGCCCTTGCCGCCCGAAACCTTGCGCTTGATCTTTCGCGAGCTCATGAGCGGCAGCCGCGCCCTCCAGCGCACGTTGCGGGTCGCGTGCCTCGGACCGAAGTACAGCTACAGCCACCTTGCGGCCGTCGCCAAGTTCGGCGAGGCCGTCGAGCACGTCCCGGTCGGCTCGATCGCCGCCGTCTTTGAAGAAGTCAACCGGCGGCACGTCCAGTTCGGGCTGGTCCCGCTCGAGAACTCGACCGACGGCCGGATCGCCGACACGCTCGAGATGTTCGTGCGGCTGCCCGGGCTCAAGATCCGGGCCGAGGTCCGTCTGCGCGTGCACCACTGCCTGCTCGGCCGGTGCGACTGGGGCCAGATCCAGCGCGTCTATTCCAAGGGCCAGGCGCTCTCGCAGTGCCGGCACTGGGTCGGCAAGAACCTGCCGCAGGCGCGGGTCATCGACGTGGTCTCGACGGCCGCCGCCGCCGAGCACGCCTCACGCGAGGAGTTCGCCGCGGCCATCGCCAGCCGTGCGGCCGGCGATGCTTACGGCCTGCGGGTCCTCGCCCCGAACATCGAAGACCAGGTGCACAACGTCACCCGCTTCGCGGTGATCGCCGAGCGGGCCGAGGAACGCACGGGCCACGACAAGACGACCTTGATGCTGCGCCTGCCGAACCAAGCCGGGGCGCTGGCGCGTGCCATCGCGCCGTTCGAGAAGAACGGCGTCAACATGACCTGGATCGAGTCCTTCCCAACCGCCGATGGGGCCAACCACCGCGATCCCACCTATCTCTTCTTCCTCGACGTCGAGGGACACGTCGACGACGAAGCCGTCCAGCGGGCCCTCGAAGCCGTCCGCAAGCGTTGCGATCGGCTCGAAGTGCTCGGCTCGTATCCGCGCGGCGAGTGCGTCGAGAGTTGACGCCGTAGCGACGCCCCGCGCAAAGGGTCCCCGCCGCGCAGAACTTTCTCCCCTGCCGGGGGTTTAGTCTCATACCACGCCTGTGGAACCGTGCAGACTTTCAAGGGACGAGGGGTCGCTCCCAGCACCTGCCGGTCCCGACGAGGGCGCGCAAACCCGCGACTCAAGAACGCGCGAAGGGATGAACACCATGATCAAGGCCCCGTGCCTGATTCGCGTGTCGTTCGCAACCGCCACGGTCTGCCTCGTCATTCTCGTCCCGAGCGCCCAGGCGAAGGGCCGGCCCGCGATGTCGCATTCCGGCGGACACGCCCCGAAGATGCACGCGCCGTCGCACCCCAGCTACCACGCGCCCAAAATGCCGCACAACGCGCCCCACGTGGCAAGCAAAGCGCCGAAGGTCTCGCACGCGATGACCCCGAACGTAATTCAGCCGCAGAATGTCGCACGCGCCCACACGGCCAACACGGCGGCCACCGGCACCTCTGGTCGGCGCGCCAGCTCAGCGCAGAGCCAGTACTACGGCAGCAACCGTTCCTACGGACGGGGCCGAATGCCGTACCGGCGCTACGGCTCCAGTTACGGCCGGCGCAGCTACGGATCGAACCCGTACGCCAGGGCGATCCTGTCCCGGCTGCGCTCGGCGCACGCGGCGCTCGCGCGGGCCGACCACGACTACCAGGGGCACCGCGTGCAGGCCATGCACGCCGTCCGCGCGGCGATCCGACAGATCGGTCACTCCTCGAGCCGGCGCTATGGCATGTCCGCAACCGGCGCCGGGATGTTCCAGGGCGTCGCCAACCGCAACAACCTGAGAGGCGCCCGCCGGAACCAAGTCCGTCGTCTCTCCCAGGCCCAGTCCGACGCCCTCATGCGACGCGCCGGCCAGACGCTGCAACTGGTCGGCACTCACATGGCCAGCCAGGGGGGCACGTCCCGCATGGCCCGCGCCTACGGATACGTAAACCGAGCCCTGCAGCACGTGAGCATTGCACTGAGCGTGCGTTAAAAAACCGGGAAGGGTTATCCGCAGATAACGCAGATTTACGCGGATGAATCGCAGATTTGAATAAGACCAATTCGTTAGCGATGTTTCCGCGATCTCGTTCTCTGAATCTTCTTTATCTGCGTAAATCTCCGGACCGACTCTTCTGCCCGATCCCCCGTGGTCGCAACCGGCCTGCCTACTTGTCGGAGTCGCCGATCCACTTCGAGACCAGCATGCCGTTCTCGGCCACTTCGACGACGTAGTTTTTACCCTCGATCTCCACCTCCGCGTCGTAGACGTGCCCGACGATGCCCGACGACCGCGAAATGGAACCGACCTTCCCGCCGCGCGCCTGTTCGTGGAGCGCCTTCTGGACAGCCGTCGGGCAATTTGTCAGATCGATGTCGTCTTCCTCGATCACCAGCGTCTTCTCGACGAGCGTGCCGTCCTGCGCCACGACTAGGGCATAGTCCTTCCCACCGATCGCGGCGACGGTCGCGTACACGGTCGTGCCGTACTTGACGTCCTTGTCGACCGTGTCGATCTTCGCGTCTTTCGACTCGTGACGAAACGTCGCCTGCACCGCAGGGGGGCATTTGGCGAACTTGACCTCGTGTTCATCGGCTTCGAGGCTCACCTCATTCAACGTCCCGTCCCCGGCGACGCCGACTGCGTAGTTTTTGCCCGCAAGGACGACCGTGGCCCAGTAGGTCGTCGAGTCCTCGCCCGTCTCCTTGGTCACTACCTCGATCGGGGCCCCTTTGGCTTCCGCCCTCAGCGTCCTCTGGACGGCCGCGGGGCAGTCCGACAGCTTCAGCTCCTGCTCCTCTTCGCCCCGTGATACGGCGGCCGCCGTCAGAACAAGGGAGAAGCCAAGGGCTAGCATCCTGATCTCGGAAGATCTCATGGATCGGAGTCTCGCGAACGAAGGGCGATGGTGCGGGGTCCGATGATCCATTCGTGTCCGCTGATCATACCCCGGCGCACCAAGCGGTCTCAAGAGGACCGCGAAAAGCGTTTAGGTGCCGCCGTCGATCTTCTTCTTCGGCCGTCGCCTCGGCCGCAACGTCAATTCCAGGCCGAGGCGCGACGCCGTTTCGGCCTGCCATTGCGGGGTTCCATACGGCTGACCACGGATCACGCATCGGCGCAAGGCGTCCTCCTCGATGGTCCCCAGCGCTGCGTTGACTCGTTGCAGCCAACCAGACGGCCGCCGGACCGGCCAAGGGCTCAAAGCCGGGCCGACCGCCGACCGATCCATCCGCTGGGCCAGGCTTCCCCAGCGCCACGACTCGGCCTGCCGCACCAAGCCGGCACGCAGCGCGTTGCGCTCCACGTAACAGCAAACCGTGAGAAAGTGCCCGTCATTTTGAACCGGGAAGGACTTGAACCGCCCCTCGTAGAGACGACCAGCCCCGGCCGAGCGACGCGCGGCGTGCCAGCGCTGAGTGTGCGTCATGGTCAGCCAGCGCGTGAATTGCGAGAGTTCCCCGTCGGCCTCCGGCCACAGCACCAGGTGGAAGTGGTCCGGCATGACGCAATACGCCAGAAGACGCGTGCCATGTCGGTCCACGGCCTCGGTCAACACGCCCAGGAATGCCTCATAATCGCCATTCTGGTTGAAAAACGCGAGGCGGGCGTTGGAGCGGTTGAGGGCGTGATAGATCAACCCGCCATCGGCATTCCGGAGAGGTCGGCTCATGCTGACAGCGTAGCGGCACGCGGACGAGGCCTCAAGAAGGGTGCCCGACCCCTTTTTTTTGGGGGGGGGACTTGCTCAAGCACCATTGATGGCCGGCATGGGCCCAAAAGAGCGGTTGCACTGCATTCGCGTGGACGCTAGCATTCCTAACAATTGGAAGAACCGGAATCTCATCCCGTTTCCCGCCGGACCCGGCCCACTCCCCTGGATTCGGCTTTGCCCACGTGACGTCCGCCGGAGCCCCGGGGTCTCTCACGCTGGTCCTTACCGTGATCCACAATTGCAACCGGCCTCGCTGGGCGAGCATGAGCATCTCATCCATGAAGGACATCCATGCTGCACTTCCACATCAACCTCGTGAGTCTCGCGGTCATTCTTTGGTCGGGGATGCTGATCATTGCCGGTTCCGTCTGGGTGCTGTCGTCGCAGGTGCGAAAAGTGGCTGACTTGATAGAGCAGCACTCGAACCGGACCGCGACCGACACGCGGTTGAACGAGTCAGCCCGGCCGGGAGCGTCAGCGCGCGTTGGGCGAGCGATGGTGCGGCGGGGCGGGGTGGAGCGCCGGACCTACCGTGCGGGAGCGAGGAACCCGCTCGCCTGAGGTGACCGCGGTCCTCTGCGTGGCACGCCCGCAGCTAGCAAAACGGCCAGCGTGTGCGAAAAATTGCGGGTCCGGCCGCCACCTGCCCGGCGGACTGCCGATCGCTGGCTCGGACCCAAGTCGACGTCGAAGTCGACCCCATGATCGGCCCAGGTCCCGCGGAACCGGGTCGAAAAGACTGGCGGCAAGAGGGTTTCGGCTTCCAACGACGGTGCCGGATCGCTAAACTGTTACGTTCACCCACGAGGCGCCGGCCCAAATCGGCGTTTACGCCAAAGGCCCCGGCCAAGCCGGCATGAGTGAGCGCCGCGCGAGGAGCCAAGAGGACTCCGATGATCATCGTCTTGAAGCCGCACACGACCCCCGACCTGATCCAACACGTGCTTGAGCGGATCGAAGCCCTCGGGTTTACGCCCCACCTGAGCCAGGGGGTATCGCGCACGATCATCGGCGTCATCGGCGATGAGGACAAGCTGCAAGTCGAGCCGCTGCAAGCCATTCCGGGAGTCGAGCAGGTGGTGCCGATCCTCAAGCCGTATAAGCTGGCCAGCCGCGAGTTCCACGCCGAGGAATCGGTATTCGACATCAAGGGGATCAAGGTCGGTGGCGGGCACCTGGCGATGATCGCCGGCCCCTGCGCGATCGAGGGAGAGGCGGTCCTCAACGAGATCGCCGAAAAGGTCCGCGACGCCGGCGCCAACATCCTGCGGGGCGGGGCCTTCAAGCCGCGCACGAGTCCCTACAGTTTTCAGGGGCTGGGTGAGGATGGTCTGAAGATCCTGAAGGCGGCCGGCGAGCGGTTCGGCATGCCGATCGTGACCGAGGTGATGGACCCCCGCCAGGTCGAGCTGGTCGAACGCTACACCGACATGTTCCAGGTCGGCGCGCGGAACATGCAGAACTTCGACCTGCTGAAGGAAGTGGGCAAGACGCGGACGCCGGTCCTCCTGAAACGGGGTATGAGCGCGACCGTCAAGGACCTCCTGATGTCGGCCGAGTACATCCTGGCGCAGGGGAACCGGCGGGTCATCCTGTGCGAGCGGGGCGTCCGGACGTTTGAGGACTCGACCCGGAACACGCTCGACCTCTCGATCGTGCCCAACGCGAAGGGGCTGAGCCACCTGCCGATCATCATCGACCCGAGCCACGCGACGGGCCGGCCCGACCTCATCCCGGCCATGGCGCGGGCGGGGGTCGCGGCGGGGTGCGACGGCGTGCATATCGAGGTCCACTCTTGCCCCGAGAAGGCGCTCTCGGACGGGCCCCAGGCCCTGCTGCCGAACCAGTATGCGAAGCTGATGAAAGAGCTGCGGATGCTCGCCGAGGTGATGGGACGGACGATTGATGCCTGTGAGGGAGTGACCGTCTGATGCGCTCGTTGTTCATCGCGGGGAACTGGAAGATGAACCCGGGCACGGCCGAGGCCGCCGTCGCCCTGGCCGAAGCCGTCAAGAGCGGCGTCGGCGCTGCGGCCGACGTGCGCGTCGCGGTTTGCCCGCCGTCGGTGTACCTGCACCGGGTCGACCAGGTGCTCGAGGGTTCGCCGATTGGGCTGGGCGGCCAGAACATGTACTGGAAGACCGAAGGGGCGTACACCGGCGAGCTCTCGGGCGCCATGCTCGTGGATGCCGGCTGCACCCACGTCATCCTGGGCCACAGCGAGCGCAGGCACGGCATGGGCGAGACCGACGCGCAGGTCAACGCCAAGCTTCACTCGGCCTTCGGCGTACAGCTCATCCCGATCGTCTGCATCGGCGAGACCCAGGACGAGCGGGCCGCCGGCCAGACCGAGGATGTGCTCCAGGGGCAGCTCGTCGGCTCCTTGGCAGGCCTGTCGCCCGAACAGATGGCGGGCGTCGTGCTGGCGTACGAGCCGGTCTGGGCGATCGGCACGGGTCTGACCGCCACGCCCGAGCAGGCCCAGGACGCGCATGCGTTCATCCGGGCCTGGCTCTCGAACGAGTTCGGCGCGGCGACCGCGGCGCGGGTCGTTGTCCAATACGGAGGGAGCGTCAAGCCCGACAACGCCGGCGACCTCCTGGCCCGCCCCGACATCGACGGAGCCCTGGTCGGCGGCGCCAGCCTCAAGGCGGCCGATTTCCTGGGCATCATCACCGCCGCACGCAGCGTCGCCGCCAAGGGTAAGGATTGAGTCGCGGCCACTCTCGCCCGAATTCGCCCGTAGGAATCGATCTCTCTTTTAAGGACTCACGCCGTGGCGATCCTCACCTCCTTGCTGAACGTATTGCTCGTCGTGACTTCGCTGTTCATGATCTGCCTCATCCTCATCCAGCGCGGGAAGGGGGGCGGGCTGGCCGGAGCCTTCGGTGGCATGGGCGGCTCGAGCGCGTTCGGCACCAAGGCGGGAGACGTTTTCACCCGCGTCACGATTTACGTGGCGATCTTCTGGGGCTTCCTCGCAATGGTGCTGGTCTACCAATACAATCGCGGGACCGAGTCGGCCTGGGGCCGCGAAAATAGCTCCGCCGTCAGTAAGGTCAAAGACGGCGACGGCAAGACCGGTACCAAGACCAAGGACAAGGCGGAGCCCGGAAGCGCCAAGCCGGCCGACGGCGGGAAAGCGCCCGCGGCCGCAGACAAGGCCGTTGCCGAACCCCCGGCGAGCAGTCTCCCCGCCGCCATCCCGGACGAGCCGGCGGCGAAGAAGTAGGCGTTTCCGCCCGAGGAATAGCCCCGCACCCGGGCGCCCGCCCACGCGTTCCGCAGCTTCAGCTTCTACGTAGGGTGCGTGCAACGCACCGGCACGTTCCACGCACCCTACAACAATCCGCTGTTCGCCCTTTCTTATGTCGCGAATGAGGTCCCCGTGCTGCTCAGCATGACCGGTTTCGGCGAGGCCCGGCTTCAGGACGACCGCTGGTCAGTTGGGGTCGAGGTGCGGACGGTCAACAATCGGCACCTGAAGATGTCGGCCAAGATCAGCGAGCCCTACGGCGCGCTCGAGCCGGAATTGGAGCGCTTGGTCCGCGAGACCGTGCGGCGGGGGACCGTCCAGATCCTGCTCCGCGTCGATCGTCCCCGGCGCAGCGACGACTACCGGCTCAATACCGTGGCGGTGGCGAGCTATCGCGCGCAGTTGCAGGCCCTCGGAGGCGACGCCCCCGTCGACCTGGCCGCGGTGCTCGTCCTGCCGGGCGTCGTCGAGGAGCGCAAACCCGACGCGAACGACCCGCACGAAGACTGGCCCGCCCTGTCGGCCGTGGTTGCAGAAGCCCTCGCGAAACTCCAGTCCGCGCGGGCCGAGGAGGGGCGCGTCATGGCCGACGAGCTCCTCGCGCTCGGCCGAGCCGTCGCCGTTCAGCTCGAACGGGTCGAAGCGCGCGGCCCCGAGGTGGTAGCCGGCTACCAGAAGCGCCTCACTGAGCGCGTGCAGGCCTTGGTCCAGGCCCATGGCGTGGCGATCGAGCCGAAGGATCTGATCCGCGAGGTCGCGGTCCTGGCCGAACGGGCCGACATCTCCGAGGAGATCGTACGCCTCCGCGCCCACCTTGCCCAGTACGTCGAAGTGATCCGCGAGCCCGAGAGCGCGGGGCGCAAGCTCGAGTTCGTCGTGCAGGAGATGGGCCGCGAGACCAACACGATCGGCTCGAAGGCCAACGACGTCGAGATCAGCCGGTCGGTCGTCGAGATCAAGGGGCTCCTGGAAAAGATCCGCGAGCTCATCCAGAACGTGGAGTGACGAAGCGCTGATGTACGTCGAGGGGCGAGGGTACCTGCCGGGCAAGCTCGTGGTCGTGTCGGGACCGTCGGGATCGGGGAAGAGCACCCTGATCCGGCTTGCGCTCGAACGGCTCGGCAGCGCTGCGCGGCTCTCGGTCTCGGCGACGACCCGCCCCCCCCGCGAGGGGGAACGGGACGGGGTCGACTATTTCTTCACGGACAAGGCCGATTTCATCGCCCGGAGCGACCGCGACTATCTGGAATGGGCCGAGTACAACGGCCACTACTACGGCACCCCCGCCGCCCCGGTGTACGACGTGCTTGCCTTGGGCGGCTGCGTGCTGCTCGAGATCGAGGTCCAGGGGGCCCTGCAAATCCGCCGCGTGGCGCCCGAAGCCCTCTTCGTCTTCGTCAAGGCACCTGATTTCGCCGAGCTCGCCCGCCGCCTCCGTGCCCGCGGAACCGAGCCCGACCCCGTCGTCCTCCGCCGCCTGCGCATCGCCCGCGAAGAGCTCGCCGAAGCGCACTGGTATGACGCCCAAATCATCAACGACGACCTCGACAGCAGCGTCGAGGAATTCACCGCACTCTTGAAGTCCTACGGTTGTGGAGGCTGATGCGCCCATGCTCGAAGAATTGAAAGAAGAATCGATCGTCAACAAGGTCGGCGGCCGTTTCAAGCTCTCGACCCTGATCCAGAAGCGGATGATCGCGCTCAACCAAGGCGCTCGCCCTCTGGTCGACCTCCGCGGCACCGACAAGATGACCGTCGTGATCCAGGAGATCATGCAGGACAAGATCTACCTCGACCTCTCTGGGAACGTGCAAACGGCCGAACCCACCGAGGAAGAGGTGGACGGCGAGACCGTCGACCTTACCCAACCGCCAGAATAGTCGCGTCAGGAACCGTCCCGCCCCGCCTTCGCGGCGGAACGTGCAAGCCGCGCTGCCTCCGCGGCCGATCTACTTCGAACGAGCCCGGCGCAGGATGCCGAAGCAACTCGGGCGTAGAGTCGCCCCGGGCTCGATCGAGTCGTCGTGCCGAGGATGGTTCCGAATGCTCGACCGGCAACGGCTGGCGCGTGCCGCCCCGGCCTTGTTTCTCGCGCTCGGCGCAGTGTTCCTTGCGTTGAGCCTCGCGGGCTACGACCCGGCCGACGCCCCCGGGCGCGCGGCCGAGCCACCGAACAGCCCGACCGCCAACCCCTGCGGCCCGGTCGGGGCGACGCTCGCGCACGCCCTGTTCACGGCAATCGGGTGGGCCTCGTACCTCGTCCTCGTCGCGCTCGTCGCGGCCGACGTGCTCCTCTTCGCCCGCCGCGCCGTGCACGAAAAAGGCTTGCGCCTGCTGGGCCTGGCGTTCACGGTGGCGGTGACCGCGGGACTGGTCCAGAAGTTCGGACCAGCGCTCAGCCAGACTCCGCCCGTGGGCGATGGGGGCTACCTGGGCGCGCTCGCGGCCCTCTTCCTCGAAGGGCAGTTCGGGGTCGCCGGGATGCTGCTTATCCTTGCGGCGGCTGGCCTGGCGGGGCTGGTGCTCTGTTACGACGTCCTCTTCGTCTGGCCGGCCCAGGAGGTGTGGAGGGGGGCTCGGTCGTTGCTGCCGCGCCGGCACGTCGCACCCTCGGACGCCGGACCGGCGCCCTCGTCCGACCCGCTGGCACTGCCGGCCACCCGTTACGCGGTCGTGGGTGCAGACACGATACTCCCCCCGCCGCCGGTCCACCGCCCGGCACTGGCCCAGGCCCCGTCGGGCCCGGGCCCCCGCGCGTTCGCC
>JARLIH010000413.1 GCA_031291845.1 Isosphaeraceae bacterium
CATGGGCGAAGTCGCACATCGAGGTGAACGTCGCATCCGGCCGCGCCTCGGCCGGCAGCGTGGCGCCGGAGCCCGGCCGGCCGTGACGGCGATCGATCCAGACCGTCGTCAGCCCGAGGCGCTTGGCGGGCACATGGTCGTGGAACAGGCTCTGGGCGACGTGGAGGATGCGCCCGGGTCGCACGCCGTCGGCAGCGAGCCGGTCGAACAGGGCCGCGAAGTTGCGCACGTCCGGCTTGTACGAGCGAACCTGCTGGGCGGTGACGATCCAGTCGAACGCGACGCCGAGGCGGCGATTCGATGCGGCGAACAGGTCGTCGTCGCAATTCGTCAGGACGCCGAGCCGGAAGCGGGTCTTGAGCCGGGCGAGGGCCGCCGCGGAATCCAGGAACGCCGGCCAGTCGGCGACCGAGCCGCTGAAGGCCGCCGCCTCCCTATCGGTGACGGATGTCCCGAGACGCGCCGCGATCGCACGCAGCCCACCAGCGAGGATCTCGCGATAGGCGAGGTATGGCCCTCCCTCAAGCGTCGCCTCGGCGTCGGCGTAGGCCTCCAGGAGCTCGTCGTCCGTGCCGTCAACGCCGTGGGCGGCCAGGACTAGTCGGAGGCCAGCCAGGAGGCCGGTCTCCCAGTCGATCAGGGTGCCGTAGCAGTCGAAGGTCAGTGCATCGAAGGCGCTGTGGTCGATTTCAGTCGTCATCCCCAGATTGTCGCGACTTCGATGATCGGCCGGAGAGACGCTCAATCCGGGCTCCCCCTCTGCGCCCACCCGCCGAACCAATCGCGGAACAGGCGCGCTCGGTTAGTGCGCGATGAGACCTACCTCACGGACTTCATTGATTGGATCCGCCGCACTGCCAAGCGACGGTGCCGAGCCCGCGGCCGCGTGGTGTGCCGGCCTCGACCGCGCGGAGCCCGACCAGTACCTCGGCCTTCCCTGGCGTGCAGTTCCAGACGTGGAGGGGATACCCGGCGGATGAGGTTCGCGGCCATCGCCCCTCCCATGGTCCCGAGACCGGCGAACCCCTCCAGCTCCATGCCGTTCTCGCGCGCAGGCTCCCGACGCTCGCATGGTATCCGTCTCAAGGAACGTGACGACCCCGGGGCGATCCGGGGTCGCACGAGTGGTCGGTTATCAACTTGCGTCAGGTCCGCCGTGCGAGGGGACGCCGGTCAGGAATCCGGCCGTGCCTGCGTCGTACAGGCCGGCAGGACGGCCCCCTCCCATGGCTACGGGATGGGGTTGAACACACCCCACGGGGTCGTTAGACCCGCTCCGTAGATGCCCTTCGTGCCGGTGATGCCAGGTATATAGGCGTCTTCGTAGAACAGGTACAGGGGCTTCTTGTTGTAGGTCACCTGGTGGGTGCCATCTGGCCTCACAATGATCCCAAGGGCGCGCTGGTCGACGCCCAACCCAGCTTCGGGCCACGTGGAGGTGAGGACCGGTGGCCAGGGCACCGCGGCGCAGATCTCATCGCAGGCGCTCTTGTCGCCACCCTTGTGGCTGTCGGTGCTCAAGGTGTAGACGGGGAAGCTCGCGTTGGGGAAGACGCTGAAGTCATCGTTCATCACCACGGCCAGCACCTTCTGGTCGGGTCCGGTTCCGCCGACCGGGGCGCTCTCGATCTGCACCTGAGCCTGACCCACGGCTGGGCGGCCCCGACTCGGCTCGACGAGGTACCAGATGCCCGTCGGACTGGTCACTGGGTCGAACAGGTTGGCCCCTTCCGTCTCGCCCGGCGCTTCATCCAGGAAGAACCGGTACAAGGGCAGACCTCCGTAGGTCACCTGCTGCACCGACGAGATGCCAGGAATATCGGTGCGGGTCACCGTCCCGAGAAGGGTCGAATTGACCCCCGGCCCTGCGATGGGCGCACCGTTGGTGAGGAGGGCCGGCCAGAGGACGCTGTCGCAGGGCTTCGCAAGTGGGTTCGAGTTGTCGCTACACGCGTACGGCTCCGCCCCCGTCGTTAGCGTATGGAGCTGGTCCGACGTGAGCAGGTACAGCGAGCAACCGGTGTAGGCGCCCGAACCGATGACCAGCACCTTGCCGAAGGCCGTTGCTGCAGCCGTCACGGTCGCGGGGCCGGTCGGGGCGCTGGTCACGGGGTCGGCGCAAGAACTACCTGCATTCTCGACCTGGGGATCGCCGCTGACGCCCGCGCCGCTGGCCGATGCGAGGCCCGGTGCCACGGCGGTGTTCGGCGACATGCCTAGCGCCGACGAGAAGCCGCCGCTGGGCGTACCGCGGCCGGCAGGCAGCCCCGGCACGCCGATGCTCGGCGCGGATGCCGCGCTCGTCACGGGTGGGTACATGCCGGGCGCCGACGAGAAGCCACCCGACGACGTCGCCGATGCGACGCTCGGAGGGGTCGCTGCGAAGATCGGCGAGATGGCGAACAGCGTCGCGATCAGGAAAGCCAGTGGAAGGGCGGCGACCGGGCGCCTGGAACCCTGGAACAGCCGGGCCGAGCCCCGCACGCGTGTCGTGTCCATTTCAGTTCACCTCAATCGGGATTTCGAAGACGTCGGCGGCCGCATGGCCCGCCCGTTCGTGGATGCATGCGCGACCCGCGGGGAGGCCTCGGGGGTCGGCTACGTTCCCGTTTCTCTGTGCTACGGGAGCAAGGTCGGTGGAAATTCGACCGAGAGCAGGATCTTGCCGGTCCCGCCCGGAATGCCGGCGATGGGGTTGGAGTCAACGTCAAAGCAGGGCGTGAAGTACGCCTCGAGTTGTGTGGCGGTCGTCAGGATGTCCTTGGTTCCGAGCGCCCCCACCTGCTTTGGAAGGGTCACGGTCGATGGATCGATGCCCTTGGCGATGGGGAAGGAGTCAGAGGCGGGAACCGTGTCGATGCGCAGGCCCGTATTGGCGCATCCCGACGGGGTGTCCGACACGGTGGTCAGCCAGCTTTCCTGCTGAAAGAGGATCGTCCCCGC
>JARLIH010000414.1 GCA_031291845.1 Isosphaeraceae bacterium
ACATCGACGAAGTCCACATGCTCTCGACCGCGGCGTTCAACGCGCTGCTGAAGACGCTCGAAGAGCCGCCGGGTCACGTCAAGTTCTTCTTCGCAACGACCGAGGCGAACAAGATCCCGATCACCGTGCTGTCGCGCTGTCAGCGTTACGACTTCGCGGGGATCACGCCCGAGCAGATCGTGGAAACCCTGAGCGAGATCTGCACGCGCGAGGGCGTCGAGGCCGAGCCCGACGCGTTGCGGACGGTCGCCCGCCGCGCGGGGGGCTCGATGCGCGACGCGCAGTCGCTGCTCGAGCAGCTTCTCTCGGCGGGGGGCGAACGCCTCACGGTTGAGCTCGTTCATAAGCTGCTGGGGACGGCAAGCGACGAGCGGCTGCTGGACCTGCTCGACGCGCTGGCCGACCACGACTCCGCCGCGGCCCTGCGCCAGGTCGACCAGGGGGCGTCCCAGGGGGTCCAGCCGGCCGACCTGCTCGGTGGTGTGATCGATTACGTGCGCGACCTGATGGTGCTGGCCGTGGGGGCCGACACGCTCCTGCTGGCGGCGACGCCGAGCCAGAAGCCCCGCCTGGAAGCCGTGGCCCAGCGATGGCCCGTCGACAGCATCGTCTCCGCACTTCAGATCCTGGCTGAGTACCGGGGCCGGATGCGCGGCAGTGCGCACGGGCGGACGCTGGTCGAGGTCGCGCTGGTACGCGTGGCACGGCTGGAAAACCTGACCGAACTGAGCGACGTGATTGCCCGGCTGGGCGCCTTGGAGGGGGGAGAGGAACCTCCGCCCGGAATCGGCGCGGGCGCAAAAAAAAAATTAGTTCCGGTTGAGCCCGTTCCCCCGCGGCCGCGACTGGGGGGAGACGGCGCTTCACTCGCGTCTCCGTCGCGGCTTGCGCCTCCGGCGGCTCCCGCGCCTGCTCCCGTGCCCGCTCCTGTTGCGCCGGTCCCCCCTCTGGAGCTGCCGACCGAGCAGCTCTGGAAGGAGGTGGTCAAGAAGGTCGGCGTGCGGCTGGGCGTGCCTCTGAGCCGCGTCGCGCCGACGGCGGTCGAGTCGCCGGACGTGCTGGTCATCGCCCTTCCAGCGGGATACAATTGGGTGGCCGATGAGTGCGACTCGCCCGACTCGCGGGAGAAGATCGAGCAGGCATTTCAACGCCTGCTCCACCGGCCAGTGCGGGTACGCTTCGTGCGCTCCGCCGAGGGAGAAAAACCCGCGACTCCGGCGCCGAGCGCTAACCGTGGGGAGGAGCTCTCGGGGGACCCGATGATCCAGAAAGTCGTCGAGCTCTTCGAGGCGCGGCCGATCCACCTGGAACTGGACGAAGAAGGACCGCCCCCCCTCGGGGAGTGATTTCCCTTTGATGTCCACATCAGAAAAAGGCTCGCTGTGTTTAATAATCTGGGCAATCTTGCCGACATGATGCGCAATGCCGGCAAGCTGCGTGAGACTATGGAGAAGGCGACGGAGTCGCTGGGGCAGGTCCAGGTGGAAGGGACGGCCGGCGGAGGCGTCGTGTCGGCCCGCATCAACGGCCGGCTCGAGGTCGTCGCGGTCCGTATCGACCCGAAGCTCCTGGCCGAAGGGGACGCGGAGCTTCTGGAGGATCTGATTGCCGCCGCCATCAACCAAGGTTTGGTCAAGGCGCGGGAGGCCGCTGCGCAGTCGCTCGCGACAATGGCCAGCGGCCTCTCGATCCCGGGGCTGTCGGGCTTCTTGAACCCTGGCGGCGGAGGCGCTCCCGGCGGGGGGGCTTGAGTCATGGCGGGCTACTCCACAGCCGTCGACACGCTGATTGCGGCCCTCGGCCGCCTTCCCGGCATCGGTGCGAAAAGCGCTGAGCGCCTGGCCCATCATCTGCTCAAATGTCCGCCCGAGGAAGCGCTCGCCCTGGCCGAGGCGATCCGCGAGGTCAAGGAGCGGATCCGGCACTGCCAGACCTGCTTCCACCTCACGGAGGCGGAGGAGCCCCTGTGCGCGGTTTGTCGCGACCCGCGCCGTGACCCGACGGTTGTGTGCGTCGTCGAGCAGCCTCGCGACCTCATGGCGCTCGAGCGAGCGGCCACGTACCAAGGGGTTTACCACGTCCTTCTCGGCCGCCTCGCCCCGCTCCAGGGAGTTGGTCCCGAACAACTGACGGTTGATGCCTTGGAAGCCCGCGTCCGTGCGGGGCAAGTGCGCGAGCTGATCATGGCCACGAACCCGAACCTGGAAGGAGATGGTACCGCCCTGCTGGTCGCCAATCGGCTGGCCGATACGGGCGTGCCCGTCACGCGCCTCGCCCGCGGTTTGGCCTCGGGAAGCGTGCTCGAGTTTGCCAACAAGGAGATGCTCGCCGACGCCTTGAGCGGACGCCAGCGCTTCTAAATCGAGACGCCGCTCCGAAGTGGTCGTTGAATCTGGCGCGCGTTATGGCATAATTGTTGCGTGTCATGCTCACCGTCACGCCGTGATCGTGGCCGATCACCGCGCCGGCGAGGCTGGGGGCCCGCCCGGCACTCGGCACGCAGAGGATCACGTGGCGGCAACCCGCGTTCGCTTGGGGTCGTTTCTTTCCTCTCTCCCGCGGCGGAATCAAGGACATGCGTCTCGACACCTCTCAGCAAATGCGGACCGATATGCGCCTTCGGATGGCGCCCCGCATGATCCAGTCGATGGAGATTTTGCAGCTTCCCCTCATGGCGTTGCAGGAGCGAATCGATCAGGAGCTGAGCGAGAACCCGATCCTGGTCGACCTCCGGGAAACGCCGCCACAAGAGCAGGAGCCGGACGATCGTTCGGCCAAGGAAGCTGACGCGGGCGAGGATACGGCCGGCGAGACGGGCGAGTTCGACCTGGTGCCCGATGATTGGCGCGACACGTACGCCGAGGGGCACCGGGTCAGTCGCGCTGCGCTCAGTGAGGAGGCCGACCGCAAGCACGACGCGATGCAAAACATGGCCTCGCGACCGCGCTCTCTGCACGACGACCTCTCCGACCAGCTCAGTTTTCTCGACGCCGAGCCGAACGTCCGCGCGCTGGCGGAGTACATCATTTTCAACCTCGACGACAATGGCTGGCTGAAGCTCGACCTGCACGAGATCGTGCGCGATTTCGGCGGCTCCGCCACGCTGGCCGAGGCCGAGGAAGCGCTCGCCCTGGTGCAGAAGCTCGACCCGCCGGGCGTCGGTGCGCGGAATCTACGGGAATGTCTCTTGCTGCAGCTCACACCGGATGTCCCGTGTCGCGACATCTTGTACGTCCTCATCGCGAACCACATCGATGACCTGCAGCAAAACCGGCTTCCCGCGATCGAGAAGAAGACGGGCGTACCCATCGAGAAGATCAAAGAGGCGATGGAACACCTGCGCCGGCTCAACCCGAAGCCCGGTGCACGGTTCGCCCCGGAAAGTGCCCAGTACGTTGTGCCCGACCTCATCGTCGAGCCGAACGAGCACGGTGGCTACGAGGTTCGGCTGGTCGACGACCACACGCCGCAACTCTCGATTTCGCAGTACTATCAGAAGCAGCTCAAGAACAAGTCGACCGACCCGGCGGCGCGCGAGTTCATTCAGAAGCGCATCCAATCGGCGCGCTGGCTCATCGAGTCGATCGAGCAGCGCCGGAACACGCTGCTGAAGGTGGCCCGGGCAATCATCGAGCATCAGAAGGACTTCCTCGACAAGGGGCCGGAGTCGATCGAACCGCTGAAGATGCAGCAGATCGCCGATCGCGTGGGCGTGCACGTCACGACCGTCAGTCGCGCGGTGGACGACAAGTGGGTCCAAACCCCGCGCGGGATCTTCGCGCTGAAGCGCTTCTTTGGCGGCGGCACGACGACGGCCGACGGCGACGAGGTCGCGTGGGACACGATCAAGCAGAAGCTGCTCGAGATCATCGCGAAGGAAGACAAGCAGAACCCGCTCTCGGACGAGGAGATCGTCGAGGAGCTCGGGAGCCACGGGTTCCCGGTGGCGCGCCGGACCGTGACGAAGTACCGCCGCACGCTCCGCATCCCGTCCAGCCGACAGCGCAAACAGTTCTGACCGACCGCACCGTAACATCGACCACGGGTAGCATGCCCCGGACGGAGACTGCGACGGGCGTGGTCGACCCGCTGTGGTCCTGGGCCACGCCCGTCGCAGACTCCGGCGCTTTAGATAGGGCTCGGGACGCGCATCGGTGCCAAGGGCGCTGAGGGGGCCGGCATGTGCTGCTGCCGGACTTCCTCATCAGGTTCCACGGGGGCGGCAACAGCGATCGCCGACCGGGCCTCGAGCAGTCGGCGCATTGCGGTTTCGTAACCGATGATCCGGATGTTCTCCAGGACGCGGGATGCCTTCGTCAGCCCGATTCCTCGGGCGAGATCGAGCACTTCGCGCTCGTCGAGGCTGAGCGGGTCAGCATGCGCCAGCGGGTCGACATCGAGCCCATCGTCGGCCAGGTAGTCGAGGGAGACCCCCATCGCTTTCGCCAGGCGGTACGCGTTTTCCAGCCCAGGACGCGATTTGCCGTTGAGGATGCGCGAGATCTCCGAGTCGCTCACGCCCGAGATCCGGGCGAGCTTCTGGCCGTTCAGGCCCAGGCGGCTCATCTGGGCGTGGAGCTTCTCTTTGAGTTCCATACCGGCTAATCTAGCACTCCCGAGCGTGTTCGAGAACCGGCTCCATCCCGAATTCGCAAGTCCTTTCTCAAAGCTAGCTTGCACGCTTGGGAAAATGCTGCCCGCACGATTTCCTGATGCGGTCCTCAATGGGGCAGAACTCGACACGGCCGGCCGGCTCGTCGCGCGGCTCTGTTGCGTATCAGGGATTGCCGGGCATCCTGCCGACCGGATAGGACCATCGTCCTGGTTTGGGTCGGGGAGAGAGGCAAAGATTACACAATTAACCGGGCCTTCGGGAAGAGTATCAATCCGTTTTTTTTCTGGGATGGAACGTGTCTGAGTCATGTCACATGCGCGACGGGTCCGCGTTCCCCGAACCGCTCGGGCCTTGAGGCGAAGCCGCCGGTGGTTGTCTCGGTGCCAGAAACGGGAGCCGAGCGGGACCCTGAGGTGACCGGAAGAGAGAGACACCGAAGCTAAGAATATGAAGCAATTTTCGTGCCTAAGATGATAACGGTTTCGGCTTCGTTTCGATTTCTCTTGTTTCCCGCGCGGAGGCTGGGTACGGGGAATGTCATCGGTATCGGCGGGGGTCTTTTTCCAGGCGAAAAATATCGAGCGATTGTTCGAGTGGTACGCGATGCACCTGGCAATTCGCCGCGATCGGAACGGTCGCGTCGCGAGAGTCTTCGGCGCGTCGAGGGGAGAGCCCGGAGCCTGCGACGGGCGTGTCTACCCACCGAGGTGGTGCGCCACGCCCGTGGAAGACTGCCGGGCGTGTCACCCGGATGTCCCACAACCGATTTTACAATCGTCCTGTCCGCCAGCGAGCCGGGGCAGCCGGGACAAGGACGCTGTCACGAAGTGCGACGGACAACGTATTGCGCCATCGTGCGCAGGATCGTCTTGGCCCCGGAATCGGGAAGGACGTCCAGCGCGTTCAGGGCGTGCGCCACGGAGCGTTGGGCACGTTGCCACGCGTAATCGAGCGCGCCGGAACCCTCGAGATAGGGGCGCAGCTCCCGCCGGTTCTCGGCGCTCGACTCGACAAGCAGTCGCCGCACCCGGTCCGCGGTGGCGGCGTCCGAGGTCGCCAGGAGTCGGATCAAGGGAAGCGTGAGTTTCTGCTTCTCGAGGTCCGTGCCCAGGCTCTTGCCGGTGACTCGCTCCTCGCCCCAGATGTCGAGCACGTCGTCGGCAATCTGGAACGCAACGCCCAGGTCGCGCCCGTAGTTCTCGAGCGCGTTCACAACGCCCTCGTCTGCCCCCGCGTAGTGGGCCCCGAGGCGGCACGAGACGGCGGTCAGCTCCGCCGTCTTGCCGCGGATGATCGCGAAGTAGTCGTCCTCATTCAGGTCGAGGTTTCCGCGGTTGTGGACCTGCTGCATCTCCCCTTCGCAGACCAGGTTCGTCGCGCGGCCGATCCATCGGCACGCGAGCGTCGACTCGAGCGAGGCGGCCAGGTGGAAGGCGTGCGTGAAGAGGTAGTCGCCCAGCAATACGGCCGTCTCGTTGCCCCACTCGGCGTTAACCGTCGCGGCGTGTCTGCGCACCATCGCCTCGTCGAGAATGTCGTCGTGGACCAAGGTGGCGGTGTGGATCATCTCGACGACCGCCGCCAACACGGGGTGCGACGCCGTCAACTGGCCGCAGGCCTGCCCCGTCAGGAGCACGAGGGCCGGGCGGAGCCGCTTCCCGCGAAAGTCGGCGCAGTGGTCGACCAGGAGTTGCACGAACGGGAACCGGCTGCCCAGTTCCTCGGCGAAGACGCGCTCGGTCTCAGCCAGCTCGGCGGCGATTGGTGCGTAAAGGACGGCCAGCTTCTGGCCGGTTTCCGCGCTCTGGCTCAGCGACGATAACGACATCACCCCATCCCCTCGAACACCCGAGACCGCCGGCTGCGATGCAACCTCGCACTCCGGCTCGGCCGTGTCTCATTTTCGGAGCCCCGGCGGTCGCCGCGGCAAGGGAGAATTGAAACGCTCCCATCCCCCAAACCGCAGCCCGCGCTCGCTTCTTAACCCGAACCATCCCGCCGGTAAATTCCGCTCTTGCCCCCCGACTTCTCTTCGAGGCGAACCTGGTCGATCTCCATCCCGCGGTCGACCGCCTTGCACATGTCGTAGACGGTCAACGCCGCAACGCTGACCGCCGTCAGGGCTTCCATCTCAACGCCCGTCCGCGCCTGGACCTTGACCGTCGACTCGACGCGCAGCGTGGCCGCGTCCACGGCGAGGAACGCCACCTCGACACTGTCGATCCCCAGGGGGTGACAGAGCGGAATGAGCTCGCCGGTCCGCTTCGCAGCCATAATCCCTGCCAGCCGCGCCACTTCCAACACATCCCCTTTCGCCAGCTTCCGGTCCAGCACGAGCGACAGCGTCGCCGGCGCCATGCGTACCAAGGCGCTGGCGCGGGCCAGGCGAGCCGTCACGTCCTTACCGGAGACGTCCACCATCCGGCTCGCGCCCCGATCGTCGAAATGTGTCAGCTCCCCTGCCATGGATTCCGGCCCCAACGTTCAATTTATTCTGAACGTATTTTACAAATTGGCGAACGGCTGCCTAGAGCCCGGTTAAGGAATCGGGAACTCCCAGAGCGCCGAGAGCCAGACACCCTGGCGGGTGCGAACGGCGACGCGCCGTCCGAGCCCGGAGGCGAGACGCGCGCGCCATTTGGGCTTCCAGTAAGCCGAGCGGCGGGAGACCACGACCCAGCGGGAAGACAGGGCGACGTCTTCGTCGCGCAGCAGGACCTCTCGGCGCACCAGACGACGGGTCGTAGACATCAGGCCTTGCCCCGGGTAGAGCGTCGGGACCAGCGCGGCGGAATCACCGCGGCCGGCGTCCTCGGCGAGGCGGTCGAGCAGCACGTCGTCCACGGCGTCGCCCCAGAAGGTCAGCTCGAGGCCGAGCACCTCCGCCCCTGGGAGGCCGCCGACGAGGACGTTGTAATAGCTCAGGCCGAACGGGTGGAGCGCGACGACACCGTAGCCCTGTGCCAGCACGAACGCCATGAGCACGACCTTCTGCGCTCGTTTCTGGAGCGCTCCCCAGGCCCAGGCGAAGCCACGCCCGACCAGGATGGCCCACAGCGGAAAGACCATCAGGAAGAGCCGCTCGCCGTCGTAGACCGGCACACGCGTGCTGAACAGGACCAGGAAGAGGCCGATCGACCCCAGCAAGAGCAGCCCGAACGGGTCGGACCGCCGTTCACGCCAGGCCAAGGCCGTTCCCACCGTGCCGAGTAGATGCAGTCCCACTGGAACGGTCGCCGCGAAGTAGAACCAAGGGTAGTGCCACGGCACGTCGCGATCGGCGTACACCCGGCCGAAGTACTGCACGTAGATCGCCACCCGTTCCACGCCCGTTCCGAGATAGCGGGACAACCGGGGGAGCGTGTCGTACCAGAGCCAGGGCCACCCCACGAAGAACACGAGCAGTCCCGTAGCCGCCCAGATCAAAAGCGCGACGCTCCCCCTGCGCGGTCCGAGCCTAGCCAGTGCCCAGGCTCCGACGACCGGGATCAGGAGCCAGGCGTGAATCTTCGTCAACAGCGCCAGTCCCCAGAACAACCCGGCGAGGGCCATCGCGAGCACCGGTCGGCGCGCCTTTAGGCTGCGCTCGGCCGAGAGGAGCGCAAGCACCCAGAATAGCGTGATGAAGGTGTCGAGCGCTCCGAGGTGGGCGTGGGCAAACACGCGCGGCATCAGCACGAGCGAAAGGCCCGCGATCCACCCTGCCGTGGGCCCGTAGCGCCGACCAGCGGTCGCCGCGATCAGGCCCGCCAGCGCCGCGAACGCCACCGCCGGCGCGAGTCGCGCGGACTTGAGATACAAGCGGAGCGGATCAGGCCCGGCAGCCAGGGTCTCGAAGGGCTCCGCAAGCGTCGACGCGATACCCAGCAGCCAGCGCCCGAGCGGGGGGTGCTCGGCATTGTCACGGAAGACCCGGTCGACGACCTCTGGCGTGAAGAATCGCCAGCCCTCGGCGCGCAGGGTCGCGATGTACGTGCGGCCGGGACGCACGTCGAGCGGTTCATCGGTCGTCACCCCCGGTCCGCCCAGGGTCAAGACCACGGCCAACCCCGCCACCAGGCTTACAGCGAGCGAAAGGCGAGGGATGGTCCAGAAGGGGCTCGGAGCGGGGCTGCTGGTGGACATCGTTGAGACCGCTGACCTCAAAGCACATAAGGGGGGGCGCCAGAGCCCCGCCCGGCCGGGTATCGTCAAAGGGTCATCCGCCTGATCCGACGACCGTGGGCCGCAGGACCCGCGCGACCCCTCCCATCATGGCAGGTGGCTTGAAACTACACGAGCCCGAGGTCCGTCCCGGCGGGTGCCGGGACATACCTCGGGCTCGTGAGTGGGCGCAGGTCCAAGAGGGAGCGGGCAGGTCGATCGCTCCTCGGTCGGCGCGGATCAGGGCTCGTCGGCCTTCTTCTGGGAGATCAGGCGGCGGACCCGCTCGGCGAGCAGGGCGCCGTCGAACGGCTTCTTGAAGGCGTCGTTAAAGCCAAGAGCGTAAACATCCTCGCTCGGCTCATCGCTCGTCAGTGCGATCAGAATGGTACTGATGTGGTCAGGGCTCTTGCGCAAGTTCTGCGCGATTTGCCCGGCCTCGATCCGGCCGACGGCCAGGTCGATGACGATACAATCAGGGTGGAAGCTTTCGGCGCGGATGCCCGCCTCGAAGCCCGAGGCGGCCGTCTCGATCCGAAAGTCGTCCCCCTCGCGCAATTGCTCGCGCAAGCTGGACAACAGCGGGGCGTCGGCGCCCACAACCAGGATTTTATTGTAGACCTCGGCCTCCAGGTCTCCCAAGGGCATACCATGCTCCTTGAGAAACCGCAGCAGGTGCTCCCGGGGAATCCGGCGATCCTGCGAGCCGGGAATGCGATATCCACGCAAGCGGCCCGAATCGAACCACTTGCTCACGGTGCGGGGCGCGACTTTGCAAATCTTCGCGACCTGACCGGTTGTAAACACCTTTTTCATCTGGAGGACTCCACTCGCCCTGTGTTTGGTGCGAGACCTCGGAGGTTTCCTCACCCCTCCGCTTTGACCCATGTCGGCGCGGTGACACTACCGGCTCATCGGCCCGAATCGGATAACAAAACCCGGCCGCGAGAGACGGTGATGATCATGCAGCACGCCCCGACCCCGCTCCCGGCTCCGCCGTTTCCGCACACAGGATGTGGCCTCTCCTCATTTTACGAAGGGGGGGCCGTCCCCGTGCGGCGAGTCCGGGCGCCGAAGCCCCCGAATCGAGTCGAAGCACGAGACCGTCCTCGCTCTCGCGAGGCCGTGTCCGGTCCGGGGCCACTCAAGGGGTCAATTGCTCGCCTCCTTGCCGTAGCGGACCTGACCGTCAAGACTAATTTTCGTACCGCGCGGGGTAAGACTTTAGAGCGGGCCAGGACTAGCCTCGCAACTCAGGAGAATCCTGGGAGTCGACCCTACTGAGTGGGATGGAGGGAGTGGGTGGTGTGAAGCGATCGGGTGCTTTGGTCGGCCCCTCAAGCGAGGGGCCGGCGACGACGGCGAGCGTTTCAGTCGTTCTTCGATGACCGTCGGAAGATGTCGAAGAAGCCCCTGCGCGGGGGGGGCTCGTCGATCATCTTCGTCTTCTTCAGGTTCTCGTCCTTCTTCGTGATGTCCTTCCCTTTCACGACGGCGTCGATAAGGACCGGGTTCACCCCGGGGACGCTGTCGACCACGAGCGGACCGGCGAGGTTCTTCTGCTGGTTCGCCGCCTGGAGGATCGTGACGATCTCCGGGTAGCTCGCTCCCAGGTTGGCCATCCGCCGGATGATGTCGCCGACGGCGAGCGAGCACTGGAACTTCTGGTCCCCATCACCGTAGCGACTGGGCACGATCTTGCTGATCTGGAGGGCCTCGTCGCCGTCCGACGCGCTGAGCTGAAGCGCGCCGGTGCCGACTGCCAAGGGGGTCAGCAGCTTCTGGTCGCGCCCAAAGACCACGATCTCGCACCGTCGGGTGCGGGCGACGTGGACCAGCGGCGGTCCATCGCTTTCCACGAGGTAGAGGGTGAACGGGTCGTGCCCGCGCCGGTTCAGGTACGCGCGGCGGGTGGCCAGCGCGGTCGGTTCGAGATCCTCCTCGTCCGGGCCGCGCGGGGGCTCTTCGAGCACGCCGACGCGCCCGAGGAAGGGGTCCTGCTCGTCGAGCGTGCGCAAGGCGTTGAAGGCCCCGTAGCGGACCTCGATGTTCGGCTCGTCCATGAGCTTGCGCAATTTGAGGTGGGCGGCCGGCTGGTCGAGCGCGGCCAGCGCGTTGAGCGCGACGGCACGGAACTCCGGCAGGTTGACGGCCGTCGTGGCCAGCACCTCCGCACCCGACGCGTCGTTGAGGTACGCCAAGGCCTCGGCGGCGAAGAAGCGGACCTGGGCGTTCGCGTTCGGCAGGGCCGTTTTGAGCGTCTCGATCGCGTTCGGGCCCATCCCTTCGAGGCAGAGCGCGGCTGCGCCGGCGGTGGAGGGCTCGAGGAGCTGACGGCCCCACCCTTCCAATCGCACCGCACGAAGCTCGGCGCCGTCGACCAGCGCGAGCCGCTTGACCACCTCAAAATAACGGCCCGGATAGTGCCGATAGACGCGGGGCACGTTCAGGATCAAGAACTGGTCGGTCTCGGCCTTGGCCATCCCCTTCTGCTCGATGCCTTCGGTCTGGTGGAACCGGGCGTTGACTGCCTTTTCCAGGATCGCCGCGGTGCGCCCGCTCTTGCGGTTTTCCTTGATGATCAGGTTGTACGGGAAGTCCTTCCTCGGCCGGGCGCCACCCAGCACGCGCCCACGCTTGTTGTCATTGGGCTTCGCCTCGGTCCCGGCCATCACGGGTCCCTCGGCCAGTGCCAGCTCGTGCCCTTCGAGCTCCTTTTCCCCCGCGCGGCCGACCTCGCGCAGGCGGGTGGTCATCAGGTAGCCCCCCGCCAGGCTCGTGGTGCCCGAGCCTGGTGGCACCTCGACCTCCACGTCGAGGCGGTCGTGAGTCGTGGCGCCCGTGTTCAGCTTCAAGCGCACGATCACCATCGCAAAGCGGGAGTCGGCGAGGATCTTGGTCGGGTTGACGACGCCGGCCTTGCGCATCTCGTCGAGCAGCTTTTCCCGGTAGTGCGACGGGGGCGGGTCGACGCCCGTATTGGGAAGGCCCGAGACGAGCCCGACCCCTTCGAGGTCCATCTCCTTGCCCGTGACGATGTACGCGAGGCTGGCGACATTTTCCTCGACTTTGGGGGGCGGCCCGTTTGAGAGCTTCCCCTTCTTCGCGGGACTGGCCCCGGCCAACCCGAGCGCGGCGATCAGGGCCCATGTACCGAGCACCCAGCCGCGCCCGCCACGCAATCGCCGCATCGCACCGCCTCCTTGCGCTATTGGGGAGAACCCCCAGGGCGCCCCCCGAGAACCGGAGCGGCACCGATCACTGCTGCCGCCCTCACGCCCACATCCATGTGGGACGACCCGGGCGGCCGCGGGTCGTGGCGACCCACGGCGGGCGAAATTTACGGTTTCGCGGAAATTCGGTCAAGCCGGAGTTGCTGGCGTTGCAGGATGAGGCAGGATGATTGCAAAGTCGCGGAATGACAGCTCTCGGCGCGTCGGGTGGTACGGCCTGAGTTCTTCCGAACGCTCCCCCAGACATTTTGTTGTAGAGTGCATTCATGCACCCTGCATTGATGCAGTTCATCGACCTTACGAGGTTCTATGGCTCGCTGCCTGTTGCCGTGAACGCCTTCTCTTCAACGATCCGTGAACCCAATCGCTCGTTAATGGCCCTCTTGATGGCCGCCCGCCGATCGTTGCGTTGGTACACCGAGCGCGCCAGCGCCACGAAGCGGTCGCCGAAGTCGCTGCGCTGCTCGCAGAGGCGGATCTCGTCCTCGATGTCCCAGAGGGCCTCGTTGACCGCCCTCAGTTCGGCGATCAACGGGTCGAGGTCGGGCAGCGCGGGAATCGCCCGCTCGCGCGCGGCCGAGAGGACCGTGCGCTCGGTCTCGACGTTCTTGAGCTTCGCGGCGTCGGCGATGCGCGCGGCCTTGATGTCGAGGATCGTAAGCTTATCGAGCAACTCCCCCGGCGCGATCTCGACGAGCACCGGTCTCGTGACGCCGAGCCGGTCGCGAATCGTTTGCGCGATCCGCTCGAAGACCCCTTCCCAATCGCCGGCCCGCGTCTGCCGGAACAGGCGGAGGCTCGGGTACCAGGGGGATTCCTCGCGATCGAGCAGCCAGCGCCAGTCGGGGACGAGCTGGGTCGGCATGAAGACCGTCGCGCCGAGCGCACCGGCGAGATGGACGATGGCCGAGTCGGAGGCAACGACGAGGTCCAGGTGCTTGACGATCGCGGCGGTGTCCATGAACGGGCCCGCCTCCCGATCGACCTGGTCCCCAAAATCGACCACCTGATGGCGCCGCGTGAAATGGGCGAGCTGCTCTCGCCCCGTTCCTTGCTGGAGGTTCACGAGCTGCACGCCAGGCAACTCCGCGAGTGGGGCGAACCGTTCCAGCGGGAGCGAACGCAGGCGGTCCCGCCGGTACTTCACGCTCCCCTGCCAGGCGATCCCGATCTTGAAGCCCGGCTGGGCCCGGATTGCCTCGCCCCACTTGTCGAGCAGGACGGGATCAGCGTGCAGGTACGGGACCTCGGCCGGGATGGTTTCGAGCGCCGTGCCGAAGATGTGCGGTAAGCTCATGAGCGGGGCGTGGACATCGAACGGGGGTAGATCGGCGACCTTGTCCGCCTGCGCGACCAGCTCGTCGATACCCGCGGCGCCCGCGAGCAAATTCAGGAGCGACTTCTGGCAGGCCAGGATCACCGTGCCGCCCCGGGCCTTGACCAAGGGCAGGAAGCGGACGAACTGGAGCGTGTCCCCGATGCCTTGTTCGGCGTGGATCAAGATCCGCCGGCCGCCGAGCGGCGAGCCGTCCCAAAGGGGCTGCGCGAAGGGGCGGACGGGAAGTCCCTTACCACCCCAGCGCAGCTCGAACTCGGCGAACCCGCGCTCGAGGTCACCGAGCAAAAGCCGGACCAGTGAGCGATTGCGGACCGCCTGCACGTGCTTTGGGTCGAGCTCGACGGCGCGGTGATAACATTCGATGCACTCGTGCTGGCGTCCCAATTCGGAGAGCACGAGGCCGCGGCTGCTGTGCGACTCGGCTTCCCGGACGTCGAGCTCGAGGGACCTGTCGATCGCTTCGAGGGCTTCGTCGAAGCGGCCGAGCTCGCGCAGCACGTTGGCGAGGTTACGCCAGGCCTGGACGTAATCGGGTTTGAGCTTCAGGGCCTGGCGCAGGGGAACGAGCGCGTCGTCGTAGCGCTGGAGCTCGGAAAGCGATGCGCCAAGGTTGTTGTGCGCCTCGGCCAGCACGGGGTTGAGCCGGATGGCCTGGCGGAAGCAGCCAACCGCCTCCTCATGCCGCTCCAGGCCCGCGAGGGCGCCGCCGAGGTTGCAATGGGCGTCGGCGTAGTCGGGCTTGAGCTGGACCGCCCGCCGGCACTCGGCCTCGGACTCGGTGTACAGCTTTCGGTCTCGCAGCAGGCTGCCGAGGTTGCAGTGCGCCTCGGCGTAGCCGGGCTGGAGGCGAAGCGCCTCGCGGTAGCGGGCCTCCGCCTCACTCGATCGCCCGAGCTCCTTGAGCACGTTGGCCAGGTTGTTGTGCGCGTGCGAGAAGTCGGGCTTGGCCCGCACCGCCCCCTCGAAGCACCGCAGCGCGTCCTCCCGTCGCTCCTGGCGGGCGTACAGGATGCCCAGGCTGTTGTGGGCTTCGGCGACGTGCGGGCGGAGCTGGATCACCTTCCGGTAGCACGCTTCGGCCTCCCCCATGTTCCCTTGCGCGGAGCAGACCGTGCCGAGTAAGTAGAGCGCTTCCGGGTCCTCGGGGGCCGCCTGAAGGGCCGCCCGGTAAAGCCGTTCGGCCGCGGGCAACTCCCCGGCTTGGTGCCTGCGTCGGCCCTCGGCCACGGTTTCCTGCAGCGTCGGCATGGAAAGGCAACCGCTTCCAGGTGATCGGGATGATTTGTGGTGTCGATACGCCGAACGAACAACGCGCGTGCGGGCAGCATATCAGATGATCGCGTCATCGGCCAACGCCTTGAGCGGCAATCCGCTACGGCGATTTCGGGGGCTCGCATCGCCCAATCGTCTCATCGTGAAACTCCCGCGAGCCGGCGCCTCGGACGCACGAAAAACTAATAAATTCGGGTTACTAATGTCGTAGGATGATTGGTAGTTAGAGCATTTCGTGAAGCGAAAAAAATGCTGCAGATAAGACAGAAGGATGTTGACCTGTCGTCGGAAAGTGATGACATTGAGAGTGACGCAGGGATGCACGGCGCGAGTCGGCCGGCGCCCCGTGTCGACTCGGCTTTGTCCACGCCTGCACTCCTCCTTCTGCTGCCGCGCGGGTTATCCCGCGCGATCTCCTCCCCGGCCCTTTTTCACAAGGGAGTTGCGTTTCATGAGCGGTCTCAGAGCGAAGCGACGTCCGCGCCGGGGCTTCGACCGGGCGCGAGGGTTCACGCTGATCGAGCTGCTGGTCGTGATCGCGATCATTGCCGTGCTGATTGCGCTGCTGCTTCCCGCCGTCCAGGCCGCGCGTGAAGCAGCGCGGCGCGCGCAGTGCACGAACAACTTGAAGCAGATGGCCCTGGCGACGCTCAATTTCGAGTCAACAAACACACAGCTTCCGCCGGGCTATGGCCCTAACCCGATCGGCGGCGGCGGCCGCGCGGACCCGCAAGCGCTGATCCTTCAGTTCATCGAGAACAGCAGCCTCTATAATGCGTTCAACCTGCAGGCGAACATCAATAACTACGCGACTTCAGGCCCGAACTTCACGGCCCAAAGCCAGATTATTGCGAGTTTCGTTTGCCCCTCCGATCCGTCGTCAGCGCGGCTCGCGGTGGGGAACGGAATGTTGCTGGGGTACTCGAACTACATGGCCAGCACGGGCGGAACCGCCAGCCAGGTTCACGGCGGGACGCTCATCGCGAACGAGGAAATGAACACAACCTTCCTCGGTATCTTCAACGTACAGCTCGATGAGAGTAAGACGTCACCCACGTACTTGAACGTCATCAACAAGGTTACCATGGCGTCGATCACCGACGGGACGTCGAACACGGGGATGTGGGCGGAGACGAAGCGTTCGCAATACACGGGGGCGAGCAGCGCGGTGCTCTATGGCCCCGCCGCGTACTCGATGGACATGGTCTACCTGGTTCCGACGCAGTACTGGAACAATCAGGTGTGGCCCTCCGTGTGCAATAACTGGGACAACTCCCAGGTCTGGGACCTGATCGGCTACCGCGGCGGCGAGTACTACCGCAACTTGCCGATGACGGCGAACTACTCGCACACGATCCCGCCGAACTTCGCCGGCAACGACTGTGGCAACTACAGCACCTTCGCACAGTCGCACGCGGCCGCGCGAAGCTACCACCCCGGTGGGGCCAACGGCGCGTTTTGCGACGGGTCGGTCCACTTCTTCAAGAACTCGATCAACCCGGCGACGTGGCTGGCTCTTGGCACAAGGGCAGGTGGCGAGGTCGTCAGCGCCGACGCCTATTGACACCCGGTCCTTGTGGCACATCGGGGCGCGATGCCGCCTCGTCTCTTGCGGGGAGCGGTTCCAATGCAAGTTTCACAGGGACCCTGGTACGTCCGGTTGATTGTCGTACTCGCAGCGACGATCGCGGGGTGCGGCGGCGGCTCGGCCGCCGCGCCGCGGTCGGTCGAGCAACTGTCGATCGAGCAAGTCGGGCTGCTCTTTCGGGCCTACAAAAAGGGACAGCATCCGCCGCCCAAGAACCTGAAGGAACTCCTGCCGCTCGAGCAAGGCTACCCCGCCGCCGTTGCGGCGCTGAGACAGAAGGAAGTCGTCGTCTTCTGGGGGGCCGGCCTCGCCGACGGGTCCGAAGCCGCAACGACCGTCTTGGCCTATCACAAGCAGGTGCCCGAAACCGGGGGCGAAGTCCTGATGCGGGACGGCACAGCCAGGACGATGACGGCCGAGGAATTCAAAGCTGCCCCCAAAGCCGGAAAATGAGGTAGACGCGACGCTCGCTGCAACAGTTTCCCAATGTCCCCCGACCTCGGTTCTGCTCACGGACGGAGTATTTTCCGAGAATACCCCCTTCGCCCAGCTTGACGCGGCGTGAAGCGTCGGCTACGGATGTATGTTGAGGTTCTGCGTCTTGCGTCGCAGCGCGCCGGGGAGGATCGCTTCCCGGTTACCGATGGGGTGTGCTCCATGATTCGTCGCCTGAGTTTCGCCTGCGTGTTGCTGGTCCTCGGAAGTGGGCCCGCGCAGGCGCAAGTGCCTTATGGGCAGCATTTAGTGCCAACCCGGAGCGCGCTGGCGCGGGTCGGGCTCGAACGACACTGGATGGCGGCGGTGCCGCTGTATCGCACGGAGCGCGTGCTCGCAATCGGTGTGGCGGACACGCTACTCTTTGCGCAAACCAATTACGGCAATCTCCACGCCTACGACGCCGAGTCGGGGCAGTATCTCTGGACGGTCGATCTTGGGCGCCCGACGGGGGCGGCAAGCCCGGCGTCGGTCAATTCGTATGCCGTATTCATCACCAACGCGAACTACCTCTACGCGCTCGACCGGCGGTCCGGCCGGCCGATCTGGACGGCCGAACTGCCGGCCCTGCCGACGAGCCCGACGGCCTGTGACGAGCATCGGGTGATGGTTGGCCTTCAGAACGGCAAGGTCTATGCCTACATGGGCCGGCTACAAAAGATCCAGGTCGCGACCCCGACTGGCTCGCGCGAGGAGATCAAGCCGACTCCCGACATCGCCTGGAACTGGATGACCAACGGCGTCGTGACCGGCAGACCGCTTCCGGCCGGGCCCGTCGCGGCGTTCGGGAGTTCGGACAGCAAGGTTTATGTCGCGCAGTCCGAAGCGCCGGTCATGATCTACCGCTTCAACGCGGCCGGCCCGGTGGTCGCGCCGTTGGCCGGCCACGGCACCCGCACGCTCTTGATCCCCTCGGTCGACAAGAACGTGTACGCCCTGGACCTGTGGACGGCCGAGACGAAGTGGATCCACTCGACGGGAGCACCCGTCGAGACCGAGCCGCTTGTCGCCGGAGACGACATCTACGTGGTCAACAGTGCGGGGATGCTCTCGTCCCTCGACCCGAATACGGGCGCGGCCCGTTGGATCGTTCCGACGCACGGCGGGCGGCTGCTCTCCGTGGGACAGTCGCGGGTGTACCTCGAGTCAGAGAACGACGACCTGTTCATCGTCGACCGAGGGACTGGACAGACCGTGGCGGACCCCCGTACGACCTTTGTGCGTGCCGGCTTGAACCTGCGCGAGTTCACACTCGGGCCGACGAACCGGCAGAACGACCGGCTCTACATCGGCACGCCGTCGGGTCTGCTCTTCGCCGCGCGCGAGATCGGTCAGCTCACCCCGCGGCTGCTGCGCGACCCGAAAGCGCCGCCGTTTGGCTACGTGCCTCCCGAGGGCATCAACCTGTCGCCCACGCCGCCGCCGGTCAAGCCGGGTGAGGCCGGCACCGAAGCGCCGGCCGAGACGCCGGGCGAAGAGAAGCCGATGGAAGAGAAGCCCGGCGAGGAGAAGAAAGAGGAGATGCCGAAGGAAGATATGCCCAAAGAGGGCGACGCGAAGTAAAATTGGGAAGTCACGCCCGGCCCTCTCGGACGGGCGTTGAATCGTGGACGCTCTCCGCCAGGTCCTCGCGGGCCTGCCGGAGAGCGTGTTTTTGATGGGTCTTTCAGATGCCCCCGATCGGAGTTGGCAACGGATGAACGCGGTCGTGCCGGTACGGCGGGCCTTGTTGAGCGTTTCGGACAAGGCAGGGTTGATTGAGCTGGGTCGCGCGCTGGCCGCGCGGGGCGTGCACCTGCTCGCCAGCGGCGGGACGCGCACGGCCCTCGTCGCGGCGGGGCTGGACGTCACGGAAGTCTCGGCCTATACGGGCCAACCCGAGATCCTCGGCGGGCGGGTCAAAACGCTCCACCCGAAGCTGCACGGCGGTATCCTCGCGCGCCGCGACGTTCCCGAAGACCTCGCCGCGCTCCAGGCGCAGGGGATCGAGCCGATCGACCTCGTGGTCGTGAACCTTTACCCGTTCGAGGCCACCGTGGCTCGTGCGGGAGTGACGTTTGAAGAAGCCGTCGAGAACATCGACATCGGCGGGCCCAGCCTGATCCGGGGTGCGGCCAAGAACCACGCTCACGTCGCGGTCGTCGTTGACCCCGCCCAGTACCCGGAGCTGCTCAGCCAGCTCGAAGCGCACGGCGGGACCACGGCCGATTTTCGGCGCACGCTGGCTTCCGCCGTCTTCGAGCGCACGGCCCAGTACGACCGGATGATCGCCGACTACCTGGCGCGGACCGAACCGGGCGAGACGAACGAGGTGTTTCCGCGCGTGTTTGCCCCCGCCTTCGAGCGCCGGCAGGTCCTGCGTTACGGCGAGAACCCGCACCAGCGTGCGGCGTTCTACGTCGAGCCCGGCACGAAAGGGCCGAACCTGGCAACGGCGCAGGTGCTGCACGGCAAGGAGCTGTCTTACAACAACCTGCTCGACCTCGACAGCGCGCTGCGGTTGATCCGCCTCTTCGCCGAACCCGCGGCGACGATCCTGAAGCACAACAACCCCTGTGGCGCAGCGGTCGCCGAGAGTCTCGACCAGGCGTTCGAGTTGGCCTACGAAGGGGACCCGGTCAGCGCTTTCGGCGGGATCGTCGGACTGAACCGGACGCTCGACCGTGCGACGGCCGAACGCCTGTGTGTCCCCGGGCGCTTCATCGAGGCGATCATTGCCCCCGGCTACGAACCCGATGCAGTGGCGCTTCTGACCACGAAGCCGACGTGGCGGAACAGCGTGCGCCTGCTCGCGTTGAATGCGCCGATTGGCCCCGAAATCCCCGCGCCGGGGGGCTTCGACCTCCGGCGGCTCGAAGGGGGCCTGCTTGCCCAGGACTGGGACGCGATGGAAGCGGAGCCCGCCGCCGGAGAGGCCGTTACCCGCCGTGCGCCGACGTCCGACGAACGTGCCGCGCTCGGCTTTGCCTGGCGGGTCTGTCAGGCGGTGAAGTCGAACGCGATCGTGCTGGCCAAAGGCCGTCAGCTCGTGGGCGTCGGCGCAGGGCAGATGAGCCGGCTCGACTCGGTGCGGATCGCCGTGTCCAAGGCGGGCGGCCGTGCCCAGGGGGCCGTGCTGGCCTCCGATGCGTTCTTCCCCTTCCGTGACGGCCCCGACGCCGCCGCCGCGGCGGGGGTGACCGCGCTGATCCAGCCGGGCGGCTCGAAGCGTGACGACGATACGCTCAAGTCGTGTGACGAACACGGGATGGCGATGATCCTGACGGGCCGCCGCCATTTCCGCCATTGAGAGGCAATTTCCCGCAAGGGTGGGCACTGCCGACCACTCCTACTTCGCGTTATCCCTGCCACTGCGGGTCGTGGTCTTTTCGGTGACCCGAAAGAACGCGTCGTCATGCAAGAGGGCGGCGGGGGGCACGATCTGCCGCCCGGCGCGGGCTGTCTCGTTCAGGGTCGTCAATAAAACGGCCCGCCGCGAGAGCGTGGTCTCGCGGCGGGCCGTGGTTCGATTTGGCTCGGGCGGGCCGTCAATGGTGACCGCCGCCGTGCCCTCCCCCGCCACCGAATCCGCCGCCCATGTGGCCCATTCCGCCGCCGCCGAACCCACCCGCGTGACCGCCGCCGAACCCGGCACCGCCGAAGCCGCCTCCATAGCCCCCCACGTGGGGTGCGTAGCCGCCGCCACCCCCACCCATATGAGGCGCGTAGCCACCGCCACCCATGTGGGGCGCGTAGCCGCCGCCGTAACCACCGCCGAGAGGGGCCGAGTGGTTGATGGCCGGTCCGTAGTGCGTTTGCGGCCCCCCGCCGCCCAGTCCTCCCAGGTGCGCCGGAGCCATTCCCGCTCCGCCCAGGTGGTTGGCCCCGAGCCCTGCGCCTCCCTGCGTCCCCAAGTGGCTCAACCCGTTGGCCCCGAGACCTCCCGTTCCTGCGCCGTGGAGGGCCGATGGTCCGCCTCCGAGCCCACCCATGGCGCCACCGCCGTTGCGCAGGCCCGTGGCCGCGCCACCCATGTGCCCCAAAGTGCCGTTGCCAAGACCCGCGTTGCCGAGATGAGCGGCGCCCACACCGTTCCCCGCGTGGTTAAGGCCCGTGCCGTTCATACCGCCGTTCCCCGCGGCCCGCGCGGCCGTGTGGGTCATCGACGTGTGCTGAACTCCGTTGTACCCCGTGTGCCAGCTTCCGGTGTTCGAGGTCAAACCATGATGCGCGGACGCGTTCGCGCCTGTCCCATTTGCATGTTGGGTCAGCGAAGCGTTGTGCGTGAACGGGTTGGCATAGGCCCGCGACGCCGGCGGCGACGCGACCCCGTGTCCGTGGTTGAACCCGTTATTCCTCAACCCCGCGTGGGCGGCGTTGCCGAAGTTGTTGTTTACCGTCCGCGAGATGTTGACGTTCCGGTTAAAACTGTTATTGAATTGGTTACCCGCCCACCGGTTGCCCGGCGCGAACGGATAATGACCGTGCCCGCCCCAGCCTCCATGTCCCCACCCGCCGCGGTGGCCCCAACCGCCGTAACCCCATGGGTAGCCGAAGCCCCATCCGCCGAAGCCCAGCAGGCCATACCCCAGCCCGAAGCCGAGGCCGTACCCCAGCCCGTAGCCGAATCCACCCAGGAACGGATAGCCGTAGCCGTAGCCACCATAGCCGTAACCGAGTCCGTAGCCGTAGCCACCGTAGCCGTAGCCACCGTAGCCGAGTCCGTAACCGTAGTACGGCATGCCGAATCCGAACGCCGAGCCCAGGAGACCGCAGCCGAGCATACCTCCGCCGTAACCACCGCCGTACCCGCCGTAGCCATAGCCGTAATAGCTCGGGCTGGTGTAATACGGGTAGCCGAACGACCCGTAGTACGGGTAGTCGAGGTAGCCGTAGTAGTTGCCGAGGTAGCCGTACTGAGCGTAGCCGTAGTAGCGGCCGGTCGGGTCGTAGTAGCAGCCGGGGTAGCCGTCGTAATAGGAGTTCGGACGGCCGAAGGCCCCGTAGAGCTGCCCGTAGCTGTCGGGTGTGACCTGCGAGTATGGCTGATAGATTGTGTTGCCGTTGCGCGCGTCGGGTGCGACCTGGGCCGGGGTGAAGAGGGTGCCGCGGTCTTCCAGAGTGCGGTCCCAATAGCCTTCCTGGAACGCCCAGCCTTCAGGTTGCTTGATCCACTGCGCGGGAACCCACGACCAGCCGGGCTGGGCCTTGGACCAGAACCCGGGCTTCCACACAACGCCGTCGGCGTCTGGAAAATACTGGCCGGGAATCCAGAAGTATTCCTGACCCGGTGATTCCCCCGGATTGTCGTCTGGGTGTTCCGCCGGCGGCCCGTTCTTGCGGAAGTCGATCCGATCGGTCTTCCGGTCGGACCAGAACCCGGGGACGCGATACCACCCCTGGTCGTCGCGCCGCCAGTAACCGTTCACCCAAAACTTGCCCGGAGGCGGCACGCGCCACGTGCCCGTGACCCAGACGAAGTCGCGCCGGTTCTTGTCCCAGTCGTAATAACCCTCGATCCACTGCGCGTTCGGATCGGGCGAATCGACACCGGGGCGCTCGACGATCGGCGGCGGGGGTGACTTCGCGACGTGGTCGACGTCGCGGTCCTTGGGCGGGGAGAGGAACGCCTCGTGGAGCGGGCCGGTCATCAGGGGTTTCACGGGCCGGTCGCGGTCGTTGTCGGCCGCGGCGGGTGCCGGGTCGGCGATCGGTGCCAGCTCCGGATTGAGGCGTGGCGCCTCCGGGGGCGGCGGGTCCTGCGCGGCCCGGAGACCGCCGCGAGGCACCAACAGGCACACTCCCAACCCAAGGACGAGGAAGCGATTCATGGCGAGCACTCCGCCAGACGAATGGACCGTGGCGAACACCAGCAGCCTTAGACTTTACGCGGGCGGGCACGCCTGGGACCGATTCACGGCGAAACTTTCCACCTAAACGATCCGGTTCGGCCTGTCCGATGAGCCCTGAAGGCGGTTAAGGACTCATCTATTCTAACCACAAGAGGCAATGGATATGCCAGAATTTGCCCCTCACTCCCAGAAACAGGACGACCTGGCACACACGTTGCGATTATTCGGACAATCGGCCTTTTAAGACCCCCGGGACTCAGGCTCTCACCGCAGAATCCTGGTCCCGGGCGCGACAGATCCCTGGTGCGGGACTGGTCGAACCTGTCATGCGAGTCGCAGGAGGGGGAGAGGGGCGAAGCCGGGGCCGAGTATCGCCTCGGACGGGCACCCGAGCCAACGTTCGAGCAGCTCGGCGTAGATGTTCCGGAAGTCGGTATGGTGCTTGAGGTCGCCGTCGTCGAGTGTTTCCAGGCTGGGATGCTCGCCGATCAGTCCGGCCTTGACGACCGGGCCGACCAGCAGCACCGGTGCAGCCGCGCCGTGGTCGGTGCCGAGTGAGGCGTTCTCGCGCACCCGTCGTCCAAACTCGCTGAAGGTCAAGACGGCCACACGGTCGGCCTGGCCGGCTGTGCTGAGGTCCGCGTGGAACGCCGCGACGGAATCCGAGAGCTCGTTCAGAAGGGCCGCGTGTGCCCCGAGCTGGTTGGCGTGGGTGTCGAAACCGTCGAGCGAGGTGTAATAGATACGCGTCCCGAACCCGGCCTTGATCATCTGTGCGACCAGCTCCAGCCGCTTCGCCAGGCCGTAGGCGGGGTATTTCGAGCCCGTCGCCGGGGTGAGTTGCTCCAGGCGCTGGCTCGAGTCGTAGGCTGTGAGCGTACTGCGGCGGAGGAAGCCGAGCAACGGGTCGTCCGCGCCTCGGTCGAGCCGGGCGGCCTGGTCGAGCGCGTCGCGCTCGGCCCGTTTCTCGCCCGCGCTGCCGGTGAGCTGGAGGCGGTACTGCTCGAGGCTGGCGACCGATGGGACTTCGGTCCGTTTGGACTTGAGGGCAAGCGGTAGCGAGCGGCCACCGATGTGCAGGGCCCGCGAATCTTCACCCGGCTTCGTGGCTGCGTTGTCGACGGTGCGCCCGAGCCAGCCGGTTTCGACGGCTCCGGTTTCGAGGCGCGCGGTCTCCCAGATCTCCATCGAGCGGAAGTGCGAGCGATCCGGGTTCGGGTAGCCGACCCCTTGCACGACCGCGAGCCGGCCGTCCTCGAGCAGTTTCGCCATCTGCCCCATCGCGGGGTGGAGCCCGATCTCTTTCGTGATCTTGTGGATCTGGCCCGCGGGCAGCCTCAGCACGCGCCGGTTGCGGGTGTAGCCGTCGAGACCGTGCGGCACGACGGTGTTCAGGCCGTCGTTGCCGCCGAGCAACTGCACGACGACCACGACGCGGTCGTTCGTCTTCTCCGACGATGCAGCGCGGGCCGATTGGCTCAGGAAGGCGGGAATTGTCGGCGCTCCCATCGACACGAGCGTGCTGGCGGCGAGCGACGACTTGAGAAAAGCGCGGCGATGGGATTGCATAGGGTGCTGTCCTTGGATGGGATCATTCGTAGGGTGCATGAAAGGAACCGGTGCCTTTCATGCACCCTACGCAAGCTGGTACTCGGGCGATGTCAGAACCAGGGCGGGCATCTCCTTGGCCGAGGCCTGCTCGATCCGCTGTCGCACCCTGGGGTCAAACCCGTCCTGCACGAGCAGGTCGACCAGAAACTTCGCCCCTTGCTTCAGCGCTGGGACGCTTGCCCGCTCTTTGTCGGCGAGCAGGGACAACACGAAGTTCGTGCGGGCGAGCATCGTCGTCGAGTTGGCCCACGCAGCGCCCCATTCCCAGCCGGCGACGCTCGGCGGGGCGTAGAGGTTCTGGCCCATCCGGCCGCACGCTTCGGCCAGGGTGTCGGCCTGCACGGTGGGCCTGAACACTTCAAGGGCGCGGATCGTGCCGATCGTGTGCTCGACGGGGCACTTCACCCGCCGCCGCCGCAGGGCGGGGTCGTGGAATAGTTGCGAGCGCAGGATCGTTTCCACGACGGACCGCACGTTGTACCGCGACTCGCGGAACCGCCGGGCCAGGGGGGCGATCAACTCGGGGGTAACGGGGTCGACTTCGGTGATGAAATAGCGGATGAGCTTGCCGCACAAAAACTCAGCGCATGCGGGTTGGTCGAGCAAGAGCGGAGGAACGTCGTCGCCGTCGAACCGGCCGGTCCGGCCGAGGATCGTCTTGGGGCCGTCGTCGTGCTGGGCGACGATCTCCTGGAACCGGTCGCGGACCACGAACCAGCCGGTGAAGGCGCGTGCGGCCTCCTGGATGTCTTGCTCGCTGTAGCGACCGCGCCCGAGCGTGAAGAGCTCCATGACCTCGCGGGCGTAGTTCTCGTTCGGCCGGGCCTTGCGGTTGGCCGTCGAGTCGAGCCAGATCAGCATGGCCGGGTCTTTGCCGACCGCGGCGACAAGGGCCTCGAAGTCGCCCAGGGCATGCGTCCGAAACAGGTCGTTCTGGCGCTGCATGAGCGCGGGGTTTTGCACCTTGGCGTTCGACGTGGCGAAGTGGTTGTGCCAGAACAGGGTCATCCGCTCGCGGAGGGGGTGAGCGGTGAAGATCATGCGGTAGAGCCAGATTCCCTGCAACCGGGGCAAGACGGCCGCGGGGGCGAGCTGGCGGCCCATGTCGTCGAGCAGGGCTTCGAAGGCGGCCGCGGGCTTGCCGTCGGGCGTTTGGGCTTCGCCGTCGAGCAGCCGCGTGATGCTCGCCGCGGGACCATCGCGGAGGTCGCGCTCCAGGGTCGTCCAAGGGGCGGCGAACCCAGCGCGGCGGTGCAGGTGCGCCACGCGCGGCAGGTCCCAAGGGTCGCTCGCGCCCGGCTCGAACGGGGACCAGGCGCGTGCGGGGTCCGACAGGAGAGGAGGGGGGCTCATGTCGCGTTTGTCCTTATCAACGGCCGAGCACGAACTCCAGGTTGACCTTGAGCGCGTCGGCGGCGTCCTGGACGGTCAGACGTCCGTGTCCCAGGTAGCGAAGGACGCTCAAGAGGGTTCCGACCTCGGCTTCGGCCTGCGCCTTGTCGTTTCCCTTCTCGAGCATGTTCTGCATGACGATGCGGTTACGGTTCAGCTCGAGCAGGCCTGCGAGCACGCCGCCGTCCGCTTCGAGGGCGAGCGTCGCCTGCCCCGGCTTGGCGGGGGCCTTCAGCGTCTTGATCAGGTCGCGGGTCAGCCCGAGGCTTGAGCTGATGATGAAGTGGCTGTCGACCTGAGCGGCGGACGGGCTGTAGTTGTGGCGGTAGTGGACCGGTTCCTTGCCATTCGCGGGGGAGTCTTTCGAAGGCATGAAACGGGTCGTCGCGATGGTGACTCCCTCGAACGTCTCGGAGCCGAGCTCCAGCGGCGGCGCCTTGCTTTGGGCCGCGTTGAGGTTGGCCAGCCCGGCGATCGACTGGAACGCGACTTTGAGCCGCTGGGCGAAATCGTCGTCATCGGGCTTCAGGTCAATCACGAGCGCGACGGCCGGATACTTGAGGTCGGGAGCGGGCTTCATCGCGCCGTAGTCTTGCTGCGCCACGACGACCCGCCAGTGGGGCTGCAATGCGCCGAGGACGCCCGCGCCGAAGTCGCGCCCGCCGAAGAACTGGCCGGCGACCGTGTCGAGCTGGGCCAGCCCCTGGACTTCCTCGGGTGCGAGCAAATCGGCGCGTGTCTCCCAGAGTGCCGAGAGGTCGCGCCAGAGGCTGATGCTCGCGATCGTCCCCGGCGGATTCAGGAGGGGGGCCGACGTCGTGCCGGTCGGCGGGACGTAGCCTTTGTACGGGGCGCCGTAGCCGCCGGCAGGCGCGGGAAGTGTCACGTCGGCGGCCAGCCGGCCGTCGCTCCACGATAGGCTTGCCGCGACCCAGGGGCCCTTCCGCAGCGCTTCGATCCAGGACCCGAAGAACAAGGTCTGCGGCAGCTTTGTCTTTTCCGGAACGCTGAACTTCTGGGCGTCGAGCTGCCGTAGCCGCTCGAGCCGCGCGTAGCCCCACGCGAGCCCCCCGGGTTTGACCTGGGCGTGCCGCGCCTTCCAGCCGGCGTCGTCGACAATCGAGCCACCGTCCTTGGGGCCGTCGACGACGCGGTCCACCAGCATCTTGACCGTGTCACCACGATCGGCGATGACGAGGACGTCTTGCACGATCGCGTACGCTCCCTTCTCGCCGGAGGCGTAGCCCGTGAAGCCGCGGTACTCCGCACTCTTGACCGGGTCGGGGTTCCCCTTGACGGCGGCGTCCTTGCGGGCGAGCTCCAGCAGCGTGGTGTTCGCCCGTTTCAGGAACGCTGGGTCGCGCGGCGCGACGAGGAGATAGATGGTCGGCGCCTTGCCTTCCCCGGCCTCGACCGCCAGCACCGCCCCGCCCCCCACGAGGTCGCGCAGGCCCTTGTCCCACGTGGTGTCGAGCTGCCCTGCGATCAGGTCGAGGACCTGGCGCCCGCGCTGGTAGTCGTCGCTCTTGATGTACCGGGAGTAGACCGGGATCGTGCCGAGCAGCTTCTGGAAGGACACGCCGGTCACCTGGTCGAGCAGCTCCGCGGGGCGCGCAGCTTCAACGTAGATGACGGCATCGTTGCCGACCCAGCGCGAAATCTTCGGGACCTCCCCGCGCGCCGGCAGGGCCGCCCCGAACGTCAGTACCACGGGGGCCAAAATGCCCAAACGGATCCCGAGCCTTCGCGCCATGCGCCACCTCCTCGTGCCGACTGCCGATTCACCGGGTTTACGCTCACGACTACCCGCCGGAACTCGCCCGGGTTTCAGAGTTTCACCATTGCGGGCGGTCCAGGTGCGGTTGTCGGAGTCTGGTCGGGCGAGTAAAATTGATGAGGCAACCTCGCGATGTCTCCCCTCCCGAATCAATTCAAGTCTGGCTGGGGAATCCCCATGAAAGCCGAACTGGTGCCCGACAACGGGGACCCGCCGATACCGATCACCAAGGACATCACCGTCGTCGGGCGCCGGGAGTTTTGCGACATCGTCATCAACGACGCGAGTCTCTCCAAGCGGCACTGCGTCCTGGTGAAGACGGACGGCCTAATCGTGATTCGCGACCTGGCGAGCACCAACGGCACCAAGGTCAAAGGCCAGCGCATCCGGTGGGCGGCCCTGCTGCCCGACGACCGGATCGCATTCGGCAGCTACAAGTTGCGGCTCTACCTCGGTGCCGATGACGCGCCGAGCCCGTCGGAGTTACCCCGAGGGCGCGCACAGGTCCCCGTTGCCCAGCGCCCCGGCGTGTCCCCTGGCAATAGCGCCACCCAACGGCCGACACCCAAGCAGGACGACTACTGGGACGAAGACGACGGCGACTCCGGCTGGCGCGCCGCGGCCGAGTCGCCGCCGCTGGCGATCCTGGACGACGACGACGAAATTATCGAGCTGGAATGAGCCGGCTTGAGGCTGGGGCCGAACCCTTGTCGACACGCGATCGCCGCCGGAGGTGTTGGAACAGCACGGCGTCACAAAATTCGCCGTCAGCTCGCGGTGCGGGACGAAGAATGGATTTCCTGTTCGGGATGCACCTCGTTCCAGAGGTTGCTCGAAAGGAGAGCCACCCTTCGCTCTCATCCATGGAGACGAGCGGTGACGGCTGCGACTGCCAACAGATCTCCGGTCAGCCCGCACGACCAGAGCCTGGCGGCATGAGGGAGTACGTGACGTCGTCTCGTCCTTTAAGAGCCCGTCTGTGCGGCCAAGCTTCGGCCGGCGTCAGCGGTCGCTGCGCAGAACAGCGAGACCGGGGCTAGTCGCGACCTGATAACGAGTCTCACGGCGGATGGTCTTCCCGCGAGCGTCGCGCAGCGAAAGGATCACGGCAACGTCTTCGTGCATGGCGATGGGACGATCGGGCTCCTCGATTTCGTATTCAGACAAGCGCAGCCCAGTTGCGAAGTCGTCATCGACGAACCGGATCGGCGGGGTACGTTTGGCGAGCGACTTGCCCTCGCCATTCTTCCACGAGTCTAATGCCGCGATCAGCGCAGCACGTGCCTTCTCCGATTCGTAGGGTGGCTGTGCCGTTGGTGGGCCAACGCTCCGCGAGCAACCAACGGCAACGATAAAGATCGCGGGGAGCATTCGGAGCGCGGACATTGTGCGTTCCCGTTGCGGCATGACTCAGAACGTGTCGCCACTGGTGACTTCGCCGCCGGCTACCGTTCCGACGGCGCGCCAGATCCAGCCGTCGATCGAGCTCTTGACAAAGCGCACGCTGCCATCGCCGAGCAGAATGTTCACGCCACCCGGATGGTAGCTGCGGGATGTGATCGCAGCATAGGTCGGCCCGCCGATGCGTTCGCGCTCGCTGTCCAAGTCAACGTCGGGCGTGGAATAGTTGGGGCCGCCCGGCGTCTGCTTGTTCGGCGGCCACGCGGTTGTCATACCGATGTGCTGCACGGCAACCTCGGGCCACTCGCAGTGCCCTTCGATGTGGTACGAACAGCCGGTTCCTTGGTACTCGGGAGCGACCGTTTTTGGGTCGGCGTATGGGCTCGGAATAGTGTTCGGGCTGTTGATCTGTGAGAGGGTGCCGCAATCGCGGATGTTCACCTGCCAAATCTTAACCTCCGCGAGCAGCATCGTCTGGCTCGTCCCGTCCGTGAACGTTGCCCAGCTTCGGCTCAGGTTGGGGCCGAACGCGCTGCGAGTGACCGAGCCGCCTCCCGGACCGGCCCAGACGAACCAGTCGCCCAGGCAAAAGCCGTAATTCGTCGGCCCGACGATACCGAAGGTGCCGTTGTTCTCGCGGTCCGAGCGGACTTCGCTGGGGCAGAGCAAGGTATTGATGGTCTCGGCGGTGGCGGTCATGTTTCCCGGGTCGCCGTAGCTCGTGTTCATGTTGAACGAGTTGGCGATGGCGGTCTGCTCGAGGTGCGGCAGGATCCGGGCGAAGGGACCGTAGTCGCTCGTCCAGAGCGATCCGGACGCCAGTTGGATGATGATCGCCGAAGGCGGTAGGCCGCTCCAGACTTGCTCGTAGTTGTGGACCGCGAGGCCGAGCTGCTTGATGTTGTTCGTACACTGGACGCGCCGCGCCGCCTCGCGCGCGGCCTGGACGGCCGGCAGCAACAGGGCGATCAAAATCGCGATGATGGCGATCACGACCAGCAGCTCGATCAGGGTGAATCCTTGGCGGCGCGCGTTCATGGCTGCCTCCCGGTCGGCTTCGACGGCGAGTCGGGCTTGATGTGCTTGGGATACTCATAGCGACCCGCGTGGTCGCGGACCCAATCGTAGTAGAAGCGGACGCCACGGTCATTCGCGCTCGTACCGTAGCCTCCACGCTCGGGGTTGGGGGCGGTGCTGCTCCGGTTGGTGATCCCTTGGATGTACGCCGCGTGAAAAAGCATCGCGGCGTTGGGAGCGGCCTGGTAGCGCTCCCAGTCCGCTTGCATCTCGGCGCGGTCCCCCTTGGTGAAGATGCCGTCATTTTCATAGTAGTCGTGCCGTGTCAACTCGACGTTGACGACGAAGCCTCGGCTGGGAATCGCCATCGACTTCTGGATGATCCGCACGTCCATTCCCGGATACTCATCCTCGGTGCCGGTATTCTCAGCCGGACAGACGCCGACCTCAATCTCGGGCGCAATTGCCTTGAACCAGCTCGTCAACTTCGCCTTCTTGGCCGCGCCGTCGGGTTCACGCATGAGCGGCTGATCCATCCTCTCAGGATTATTGTACTCGTGCACCAGGTCAACGAAGACGTTCCGGAGTTGCCGCTGCTTGAGGAACCGCGCCGTCTCCTCGACGGCCCGCTTGATCGCGGCCTCGTCGTAGAGATTCTGATCCTTGCTCGGCGAGAACAAGCCGACCATCACGACCATCCCGCGCTTGTCGGCCTCGCGGACCAACCATTCGAGGCGCTCGGCCGCTTCCGGCCTGATCCTGCCGTCACGATGGAAGCCGTCATATCCTGCCTCGCGGTTCGGGAACCCACCGTTGGACCCCTGGATGTACAGGCCGATGGTATTGAGCCCGTGAGCCACCATCGTGTCGAGGCAGTTGACATGACGCTCGGTCACGTTCCAGCTATAGAGCGCGTTGCCGCTTCGCAGACCCCAGAGCCGGACCGGCTGGCCGCCCAGATACGGGCGGTCGTTGCGGATCTCGAATTCCTTGGTCGGCGTAGCGGGCTTTGCGACGGTCTCCTGACCGCCGGCGCGATCGGGAGGGGCCGCGAGCACGGCGATGGCCGCAAGAGACAGGGCGAACGTCCAGGGGCGGCTGATCATGCCGGGATCTCCGTGATCGTGAGACGAACGATGCCGAGTGCAGCCGTTTCCGAAATCGGCCCGGCGCAGGTTCGATTCACTTGGAAATGCTCAGATCATCAAAGTACGACTGCGCGTCTGCCTTCGACCAGAGCCCGATCATCCCGGGACCGGGGAAAGTCGAGTCCTCGACTTCGAGCAGCTTCTTGTCGTCGAGATAGCAAGCGATCTTGTTGCCTGACATCGTCGCACGAAGGGCGTGCCAGGCTTCGTCACCGGGGACCTTGGCACTGGCGAACTGCGTCCGTTTTCCGTTCTCGACCTTGTAGACGCGGAAATTGTCCTCAAGTGGGTTGTAGCGGCAGATGTAGTAGTTGTGCTTGTCTTTCGCCCGCCAGACGAGGCCGCCGCCCCGGTCGACCTCGCCGGCGATGGCTTTCAGACGGACGGTCAAATCCACATCCTGATACGCGATGCTCCGCACGAGCGCGAGGTTGAATACAGCGTCTTCGTTCTTGGCCGTCTGGAAGAGCACCTGGTTGCCGCCGTCCTTGGCCACGACCCACGTGCCGACCTCGGCGGAGAATCCTTTGGCGATCTTGCCCGGTTCATCCGCCTCAAAGTCCCAGACCGCAATTGCGGCCAAACCGGCTCCCAGGCGTGTACCTCGAATCGGCACGACGACGGTCGCGGTGAGCATCGCTCCGATCAGCAGGGCCAGTCCGGTCCGGCGACTCGCCACGATGAGAAAGCGGCATCGCATTGGCATTGATCACTCTCTGGTCGACGATGATTCTTCCAATGACAGGTGTCGCACTAGCGGGCGTGTGAGACATATAAATGCGATCAGATGTTCATATGTTTGAGGTCACCCGCCGGCGAATTCGGCCGTGAGAAACGCCGCCGCCTTGTCCCAGACGCGAGCGGCCGCTTCGAAATCGACCTGCATCGCGTGGACCGTCCTCGGCGTCTCGACGCGCGCTGAGACCGACGTGTTCTTCAGCAGCGGAATCTGCGCGCTGGGACCGTTGGCCAGCGCCGTTTCCACCTCGGGGCTGAGCAGGTAGTCGGCGAGCTTCCCGGCGGCGGCCGCATGGGGCGCACCTTTGATCAAGGCGAGCGTGTTGGGGATGAACAGCGTGCCGAGCTGGTCGGGCTGGCGGTCGGGATAGACGATCGCCACGGGGTTGCCCGCCTCGACTTCGCCCATCGCGTCGTCAGTGTCCGTCAAGCCGAAGGCGAGCTGGCCCGAGCCGACGCCCGTGGCCACCTGTTTGTTGCCCGAAAGCACCTGCGCGTCGTTGGCCTTGAGATCCTTAAAAAACCGCTGCGCTGGCTCGTCACCCCAGGCCGCGAACAGGCAAGCCGCCTGGGTCGCGGTCGTCCCGAACAGAGGCTTGGCGATGCCGATCTTTCCCTTCCACTTGGGGTCGAGCAGGTCGGCAATCCCCTTGGGCCGCTCGGCCTCGGGCACGACTTTCGTGTTCACGATCAGGATGCGTGCCCGCGCTGCGAAACCATACCAGGTGCCGTCCTTGGCTTTGAACGTATCGGGCAGATCCGCCGCATGCACGGGCTGGAACGGCGCGAGCAGTCCCTTGTCCTTGAGGCGGATCGTGTTGATGATCTCGTTGTTCCAGAACAAGTCGCAGCGGGGAGCGGGCGCCTCCGTCACGATCAGGTTCGTGAGGCCGACGGTCTTCGTGCTCTCAACGTCGAACTTCGCCAGCACCGCAGTGCCCGTGTCCTTCTGATACGCTTCGAGGATGGGTTGTGCAAACTCGCGGTCCAGGGCCGAATACACGATGACTTCCCGACCACGCGACCCGTCGGTTCCTTCACTGCCGCATCCGCTGAGTAGCAGCATGACTGCGCTTGCAAAGGCCAAGGATCGCGCTAAACGCAACATGCCATTCTCCAACAACACGATGTGGCTGCCGAGTACTGTCCCGAACGGCGCGAGACACCGGTCTGCGAAGCCGAGCTGATGACGCAACTCCGAATAGCTTAAGTTCGGTCCGTTCTCATTTCAATGATCCTCTCCGGTCGAGCGAGAATCTGTGAGCCGCCGCTCCGTCACGATCGACGCGTGGGGCGACGCTGGTGACGCGATCCGTGCCGCTCGGTGCAAGCGTAACGTGTTCTCGGAGGCTTCTCGTCGGTCTCCGCAACGGCTGCGCATGAAGGGTGTTGGGTTCCATGCCCACTTCTTCGTGAGCATGCGCTCTCCCGTCGACTCGGCCCGCGGCGCATGCCCACGAAGACTTGCGCATGGCACCCAGGCCTTGCTTTCACGTGGGAGGTGTCGGGTGGAGATCGGCGAAGAGTGACGGCTTTCCCATTTCCCTTATTTACGGACCGATCGAAATGTCGCATACGCATAGTAGACAGGCGAGACGCTGACGCCGAGCACCGCTGCCCAAACCTTGACCTAAGCTTTGGGTGAGGCAACGTGCCACAGGCGGGACACGACTCCCGAATTCCGCCCGATGGACAGCGCCCACACCTGAGAACGCCATGCTCCGCGCCATCCGCCGTCTCTGGAGTCGCGCCCCCTTGGCCGCCGACCGGCGGCGCGCCTGTCGTTATCCGATTGCCGACTCCCCAGTTTATCTCGGCTGGTGGGCCGGGGAAGAGTTCCGGACGACCACGGCGATGCTGATTGACCTGAGCGTTCAGGGGGCGTCGGTCCTGGCCAAGGACGCGCCAGGCGTCGGGCCGGTCTGGCTCTGTCCCTGTCACTCGGCGCCGTCCGACTGGGCGGAGGGGACCGCCGTAGCGGTCGAGCGCGAGGGAACACCCACCCCCTTCCGCCGGCGCTGGTCGACAGTGCGGCTGGAATTCGCCGCTCCTTGCTCGTACGAGCTGTTCAAGAGCGGCACGGGGACGGGCTACCTCACAAAAAAACACACCACGACCGACGGCGCGAGCTGGGGCGGCCGCTGCTAGTCCTGGTGCGGTGCGAGCGGCCGTGCCGCGGGCGCACAAAAACCGGGCGTCGGCCGCGGACAGTCAGTCCGGGGCCGACGACCGGTCGGATGAGAAACACTTCGCGAACGCGGGGCGATTGGAGGCCGGTCCGGGGGCGAGCCCGGTACGGCGTCAGACCACTCGTCGGGCCTCAGAGGTCCTCGCCGCGAGTGCGACGCAAATCGCGCCGCAGCGGGGGGTTGAGGTGCTCGATCTGGCGGGCGTCCTGGGGGTCCAGGCGAGCCGCCTGCCGGTTCTCGCGCTGAATGGCCTCGTACACCTCTTGGCGGTGCACGGAGATTTCGATGGGGGCCGCGATCCCCAATCGAACCTTGTCGCCCCGGATATCCACCACAGTGATGACGATGTCATCACCGATGATGATACTTTCGTCGCGGTGTCGGGACAGGACCAACATCTTCGGCTCCTTCCTCCTGCCAACGAGACCCGTGACCGTCCCTGATCACGCCGCCCGGGCTCTCGGTGACCACGACGGGGCTGGGATGGTACGTCGCCGCTTGCTTGCCGGTATCAGTGTGCTGCCAGGTTCACGCCGTCGCACGGAGCGGGGCGAGGCCGGGCAGCACGGTGAGTGCTGGGACCTGAGGCTCGAGCGGGAACCGCACCGCGTAGCGGCTGGACGTCAGCACCAGTTGCCGGGCAAGCCGGCGCACCGGGTTGACGATCAGCGGCCCCTGGAGGTTGACCGTCAGGCCGCCCCCCTCGCCGCGGTTAAGGATCACGTAGACGAGCGCCGAGCGCTCTTCGTCCAGTTCCAGCGCCGTCCGGTCGCCCGGACGGAGCTCGACCCGATAGTCGCTGACCGCCAACGGCGGAGCAATCAGCGCGAAAGCCAGGTCGGCCGCGGTTACGCTTTGCAACCACGACAGACCGGCCACGACCGGGTCAGGAAGAAGGACGAACTGCGTGAACGAACGGAACCCGACCAAGCCTTCCGGGAAACGGATCAGGTCCGATTCCTGGGCCTGGACCAGGCCAAATCGTGTCGTGACGATGTTCACTTCCTGTTTCCCTCCTTGAACGTCAGGCCGGGCCGAACCCTAGCCCGTCGCGCCGCCAAGTACCCCGGCCGAACCGAGGACTCTGACGCGACCACGACGCATCCCGCGGACACTCCCCGCCGACGGCCCCGGTTCCCACCGGGCGACCGAGGCGGGTTTGACCGACCGTTATATCGTCGCCCCGTATCCGTCAGGCTCAGCCCCGGCTGCCCGAAATCGCTGGCCGACGCCCCTTTAACATGGCTGCGCCAGTCAGTCCGTTCGTAGCGAAGAGGCGCGGCGGCATCCCGGTCTCGAACGCACGGCAGCGCGGGTCGTGACCGGGGCGCCCCCGGACGCCGAGCCGGACGGCCCGTAATCGCCCGAGCCGAGAGCCGAGGCCCGGTCACGAAGCCATGGCGCCGCGCGAGGGCCATCGGTGTGCCACCCAAATCGAACCACCGTTACGATCCGGAATATCGCCAAGGACCCGGCGATCCGTCACGTCATTTCCCAGGTGTTCCGCCGAGACCAAGGGGGGGGCCATTCAGTAGTCCATTCCCTCGAGCTCACGGGCGGACAAGGCCAGGAGCGCCACGGTCATGACGAGTGACGAGAGGACTGAAAGGCCTGGTGAAAACCCCTTGTCGGCTTCGAGGACGCGGAACACCTCGGGCTTCTCGAAATGATGCTGCGCGTCGAGCGCGTTGAAGAGGATCAGTCCCCCATCGATGGGCTTGGGGAAAATCCAGTACGCCGCCTTCGCTGAGGCGCGCGTGGACGACGCCAGGTAGTGGGACTCGGGCAGGGCCCGGGTCATCACGCTGCCGTAGTTGATTCCCCAGGCCAGGAGCCAGAAGAGCACGGAACCGAAGACGCACGCCACCGTGCTGCGGCTCATCACGGCGAGCAAGGCCGAGAAGCTGTAGAATATCGCGAACTGGAGCAACAGCAGCGGGATGCACCACCAGTAGGTCATATCCCAGACGTTCGTACGCACGCCGAGCGCCAGCCAGGTCAGGGCGACGAAAAGCACGACCTGGAACGCGACGAAGGCCAGCACGCCGAAGTACTTGCCGAGCAGTAGTTGCCGGCGCGTCACGGGCTTGGCGAGCAGGACCGACGCCGCGTTCGGCTCCAGGAACGAGGGCACGAATCCTGCCGTCCAGACCAGGGCCAATAGAATACCGGCCGTGCCGGCGATGCCGCCGGCCAGGAGGAGCTCGAGGAAATGAACGGCATCACGTCGCTCGCGGCTCACCGGAAAGGACACTGCGCCGAAGGCCAGGGTCATGCGGCCGCGGAGCGTGTCGATCCCCTCGCGACGCGCCCGCTCGGGATCGAGCTCCAGAGCGACCCGGCCGTTGGCACCCGGTGCGGGCAAACGGGCCAGGGTGTCCGGGGAGGGGGATGGCAGGAAGAGCACCGGCTCGCCATTGTCTTTCAGCGACACGTCTCCCGAGACCCTGACGCTCAGGCAGAGCAAGACGCAGAGTGCCGTGACCGCGAGCATCATCGCGCAAATGCCGGAGGCGCACGCTTGCCGGAACGTGTCGCGGAGCAGGTGTTTGAGCGTGGCGAGTCCGTACCCGTTTTTCATGACGCGGAGTTCCTCTCACGACCGATAAATCGGTTCCAGCGCCTCTTCGAGCGACCGCTCGCGCCCGGTGTGCGGGTCGTGCAGCAGGGAGTCGAGGGCACCAAGATAGGCGAGACGTCCTTCGACCAGGACGGCCAGTCGGTCGCAGACCCGCGCCACGTCGCCAAGGGCGTGGGACACGACAAGGACCGTCTTCCCGGCGGCGCGTTGCTCGTCGACGAGCTCGTGGAGCACCTGCCGCGCCCCCAGGTCGAGCCCCTCCATCGGTTCGTCGAGAACAAGCAGATCGGGGTCGGCGAGCACGGCCTGGGCCAGCGCCAGGCGCTGGGCCATCCCCTTGCTGTAGCGGGCGATCGGTTCGCGAGCGCGGTCCGCCAGGCCCACCCGGTCCAGCAGCGCGGGAATGCGGCTGCGCAGCCCCGACGCCGGAACACCGGACAGAGCGCCGTAATACTCCAGGAGCGCGGCCGCGCTGATGTACGGGGGAAACGCTTGGTTCTCGTGCATGTAGCCAACGCGCGCGAGCGTGTCCCTCTCGGCGAGCGGCCGACCCAGGCGCGTCACCCGGCCCCCGCTGGCCCGGCACAACCCCAGGAGGACCTTCAGCAGCGTCGTCTTGCCGGCCCGGTTGGGCCCCAACAGCGCGAAGACCTCGCCGGGCTCGACCTCGAAGCTCACGCCCCGGAGCGCCTGCACCGTGCGGCGCGGGCGTAACGGGGACCGATATGTCTTGCAGACATCCGCGAACGCGACGACCGGAGTTGGCATGGTGGCTTACCGGCCAGGCCCAACCTTGGGTCCTGGGCTCGCTCTCCTTCGAGATGTTCGTTGCGAGGACGACGGGATCAACCCGCCGTCAAAGAAAGACTAGGACGTCTTCGTTCGCCATGCGGACCACGGGGCGCCGATCGTGCCTTGGCGCTTGCGGCGGTTGACTCACAGTTGATGACGAACGAACCCTTCCGATGGAGGGCGCAAAATGCAGCGATCTTCGTATCCGACACGAAGATCGCTGCACTTTGCTCGATTTCGCGGACCGGCCGTTACTTGGTGAGGGCCACCTGAACGCCGTTCTGCAGGATCGCCGTGAACGTCGCGATCATATTCGCGGACATCTGCGCGTCCGTGCCGGTAATGACCTGGTTCGACGCGAGCGGCGTCGATGTACTGCTTTGTGTGCCGGCATAGTATTGCATGGTCTGCAAGGTTTGTAGCGCGCTCGAGGCGTTCGGACCCTGGAACACCGGGCCGAAGCCGACGGCGTACAACCGGAAGGGGTTCCGCGTCGTGCTGTAGGTGGACGACAACTGCTGCACGAGCGAATACACCTGGTTCAATACCGTGGAGTCGTTGATGTTCGTCGCGTTGATCGAGGGGTATTCGCTACCATTAGGGCTATTCATATTGTATCGGATCTTATAATAGCTATAAGTTCCATTACTCACCAGGCTGGCGGTCGCCGAGCAGTTCGCCAGGCCGTCGGTCTCGAAGATCACGACCTTCTGCGCTCCCTTGCGTCCCATGCCGCCCGCCATGCCGGTGGGGAAATTGATGGGGGACGACGAGGCGTACGATCGGAGCGTCGTATCCGTCGGCGAGGTGGTGGCGAACTGGTTGTAGCTGAGCATCAGGGCCATCGCGAAGCAGGTGTCTCCATCCGCGCGGGGCGCGTCCACGAAGTTGGCCGAGGGGACCGCGCCCGTGGCGGGGTCGGGGTCGTACGGTGTGATCTCGGTGTTGTTCGCGGAACCGTCGGCGTTGATCGTGGAGAAGGGGAACAAGAGTGCGGACGACGCGTAGTCGTAGTTCGTTCCGAGCGGGCAACTCACGCAATTGAAACGCCCGCTAGTTCCGTTTACCGCCGAGCGAGGCCAACTATAAGGTACGATGGTGACCCAGTCGTTGGGGTGGTTGTTCTGCATGGTGTCCACGGCGGCCATGTAAGCTTCCTTCGCCGTGTAGAGTGGCGCTTCGTAACTGTCGCCGGGCTGCATGAAGAAGTAGTTCGAGACGTTCGAATCAAGGTTGTAGTTCTGCATGTAATCGACCATGGCCATCGGCCCGAACCAGTACCGCGAGAGCGGTCGGGCCGGGTTGTCCGAATAGGTCATGTACTGCGTTGGTGAAGCGGGGGGCGCGGTGATGCTAGTTGTCCCCCACTTGAAATCGCTGCCATAGCCCGCCATCCCGCTGATGTCCTGGTACACGCCCGCGGATGTCTGGCGGAAGCCGAGCACGTAGTCGATGAACTCGACCCAGAAACGCTGGTCCGTGCTCCCGTAGCTCGGCCAAGATCCGGTGATCGCGGTGGGGATCGAGCCGTAGTACTTGATGCGGCCCGCGCGCAGTTGCTGCGGAAAGGGGTTCGGCCCCGTTGTGATCCAGCGCAAGATCTCGTTGTAATTGATCGTGTATGTCGAACCTCCCGGCAGGTTCAACGACCCGTTCGAATTGAACAGCTTGGTGTTGTCGTTCTGCCCGAAGAACCGCATCCGCCAGTCGCAAGGGGTCGTGCCGAGGTTGTCGACCACGTAGTTCCACGAATAGAGCCGCATAATCTGCTGGTATTGCGCATCGGTGGTCTTGAGCAGGCGGCTCCCGCCGGGAATGTAGACTTTCGAGGTTAAGTAACTGCTCAGCGAACTGCCGCCGTCGTTGGGCCACGGCCAGGCGTGGCTCCCCGTCGTGGCGTTGGAATTATAAACACCGAGCAAGGCCGTTCCCTTGGTCCCGCTGAAATCGCCGGTTTTTGAGGTTGGACTCCCGGTAAACCCGAAGTCGAGCAGGAACTGCCCAATCTGGGTCGAATCGTTTGCGGTCGTAAGCGGCTCCCGAGGGTCCGGCGGCCAGACGAAGAACGTCACCCCGTAGTAGGCGGGTCCCTGCGTGTAGCCGTAGAACGGCGCATTCGTATAGCTGCTCTGCCCCACCGCTGCATTCGTCAACGTGCCAGCCGTATAGTTCGAATAGCCGTCGAGCTCCCACGACGCGTTCCTCGCGGTGCTCCCCAAGACGTCCTTCACGCTCGTCGCGTAGTTCGAGGTGCTCCCCTTGACGAACAAGGGGACGTCTCCGCCCGGCGTCGTGGTGTAGGACGTCGGCGGCAAGACCGGCGTCCCCGTCGTCGGCGCCGACCAGCTCGTCCCTCCGTTCGTGCCCGTGTACGAATCGAACGCGCGAACCAATGTGGTTGCATAAGCAGAATTTTGATAGAAATTATTAATATAAGTTAATGAATATGACGTGTTTGCTGCGGTGGTATTGCTCGGTGAGATTGTATAGCTGCTACTGGCCGAAGTTTGGTTCGTGCTGGGACCTTGCATATTGGCGCTTGCCGACGAGTAGTGGCCGAACGTCGGCACGAGGCTGTCGGGGTTATTGGAGCTGCGCGAAGTGGTGTAAAAGTCGAACCCCATGCAGGTACCCATGCGCATGGAGCCGGAAAGGTCGAGCGCCAGCGCGATGTCGCGCGGGCGGTGTACGGCCTGGGCGGATGCCGTTACGTTCGGCAAGAGCTGCGTCCCGAAGACTTTGCTGAACCCACCCGGGATGCTGGTCGACGTGACGGTGGCCGCGACGGCGGTGGTCGGCACGCCGGTGGTCGGCGGGAAATTTGCGCTGAACGTCTGCGTGGACTGGTTGTAGTCGTATGAGCCGTACGTGAGTTGCAGTTGCGACGAAGCGATCGTCTGCCCCAGGATCGAGTTATAGCTCAAGATGTTCTGGGCGTTGGTGGTCGCCGTGCTCTGGTTGTAGTTCCCCGTTGCACTGCCGTTCACGGTCCGCGCGGCGGTCAGAGCGGCGAGGTCAGCCGCCTGCTGCGCCTGGGTCTTGGCGATCGCTAACATTCCCACGTCAATCGCCAGTGCCAGAAAGCCGGCCATGGCGACGATCATGAGCGCCAGCGCGGGAAGGACGGTCCCCCGGCGCCGCCAGGGACGCCCTGCGTGCGGTCGAGTCGACGGGATCATGGTTGGGTCCACCTGTGGCGAGTCAATCTGCGAGGTGCTTTGGTCGGCGTTTTCCAAGGCGTCAAACACAACATTGGTCCAGTTCTCCTTCGAGCTGTCCCCAAACGCTTTGGTACACTTTATGTAAAGGACTAGGTTGCGTTCGCGCGATCGTCAAACTCGGGATCGCTCGGCGATGGGCCTGTTCCACGGTCGCCCAGGTGCCACGCAGTCTCCTCAAAATCATTGGCACTAAGATGTTGGGGAGCGCAAGCACATGGATCGTGCCGCGCGTCACCTTGGGGGGCGAGTTGCTGCCGGGCCTTAGCGCGGGTGTTGTCGGGGACGGACGCGTTCGCTTTGAGGCCCAATGAGCGTTCGTGCGTCTTCTGGGGAGAGGCCAATCGGTCCGTGGCGGCGGAGGGGACCGTTAGGCGCGCACGTGGCCGTCGCCGTAGACAACCCACTTGGTCGTCGTGAGCTCGCGCAAGCCGCAGGGACCCCGGGCGTGGAACTTGTCGGTGCTGATACCGATCTCGGCCCCCAGGCCGAGCTGGCCGCCGTCGTTGAAGCGGGTGCTGGCGTTGACCATCACGGCCGAGCTGTCCACTTCGGCGACGAACTGGCGAGCCGCCGCGAGGTCGCGCGTGACGATCGCCTCGGTGTGTCCCGATCCGTGCCGCGTGATGTGCGCGATCGCGGCGTCGAGTGAGTCGACGACCCGGACGGCCAGGATCTTGTCGAGGAACTCGGTATCCCAGTCGCTCGGCTGCGCGGGGACCATCCCGGGGACGAGCGCGCGGCTCGCGTCGTCGCCGCGCAATTCGACACCCGCTGCATGCAATGCGTCAGCCATGACGGGAAGGATGGTGCTGGCGGCGTCCCCGTGGACGAGGAGCGTCTCTGCGGCATTGCAGACGCCCGGGCGCTGAACTTTCGCATTGACAACGATCCGCACGGCCATGTCCGCGTCGGCCGAGGCGTCGACGTAGACGTGGCAATTGCCCTGATAGTGCTTGAGCACCGGCATGCGGGCTTCTTCGGCCACTCGCCGGATGAGGCCCTCGCCGCCGCGGGGGATCGCCAGGTCGATGAGCTCCGGGAGGCGGAGCAGGTAGCCGACGGCCGCGCGGTCGGTGGTCGGCACGAGCTGGACGGCCTCGGCGGGGAGCCCTGCTGGCTCGAGGGCGTCAGCCAGCACGCGGTGGAGCGCGCGGTTGGAGTGAATCGCCTCCTTGCCGCCGCGGAGGATCGCGGCGTTGCCGCTCTTGACGCACAAGGCGGCGGCGTCGAGCGTGACGTTCGGGCGGCTCTCGTAGATCATGAAGATGACGCCGAGCGGCACGCGGACCTGCGTGACCTCGAGCCCGTTGGGACGATGACTCGACGTCACGACCTCGCCGATGGGGTCCGGCAGGGCGGCGACTTCGAGCAGGCCCCGGGCCGCCTCGTCCAGTCGTTTGGGGTTGAGGGTCAGGCGGTCGATCGCCGCGGCGTTCAGGCCGTACTCCGGGGCGGCGGCTACGTCGCGCGCATTGGCTTCCAGGACCTCCTCGGTCCGGTCCCTGAGTGCGTCGGCGGAGCGCCGAAGCCAGTCATTCTTGGCCTGCCCGCGGACGACGGCCAACGCTCTCGCAGCCCGCTTCGCGCGGTCCGCCAGGGCGTTACATTCGGCCTGAAGGTCGTTTTCGATCAAATGGATCATCGTGTCTCAATTCCAGCCACGTATCGCCGTCCAAACCTTGATCGCATCGGCCATCGGTCCGACGTCGTGGACCCGGACGACGTTCGCGCCCTGAACGCAGGCCGCCAGACTTGCCGCGACCGAGGCCGCCGCGCGCTGGCCGACCGGGCGACCGGTCATGCCCCCCAGGAATCCTTTGCGCGAGAGACCCACCAGCAGCGTGCATCCCAGCGTGGCAAATTGCTCCAGGTTCCGCAAGAGTTCCAGGTTGTGCGTGGCGGTCTTGCCGAAGCCGACGCCCGGATCGACGGCGATCCGGGAGCGCGGAATGCCTCGGGCTTCGGCCCACTCGATACGCCGCGACAGGTAGTCTCGGACCTCGCGCACGACGTCGTCATACAAGGGATCGTTTTGCATCGTGCGCGGTTCGCCCCGCATGTGCATCAGGACGACGCCGGCTCCCGCGTCGCGTACGACGCGCTCGATCGCCGGGTCAGCGGACAGAGCCGTGATGTCATTGACGATCGAAGCGCCGGCCGCGAGGGCTTGGCGGGCGACCTCGGCCTTGGTCGTATCGACCGAGATCGGGATCGGAACTCGAGGAGCAAGCGCGGCGACGACCGGGATGACGCGCTGGAGTTCCTCCTCGAGGGAAATCGGCGAGGCCCCCGGGCGGCTCGACTCGCCACCGATGTCGAGCAAGTCCGCGCCGTCCTCGACCATTGCCAGGGCGCGGGCGAACGCGTGCTCGACCGACAGAGTCTCGCCGCCGTCGGAGAAGCTGTCAGGCGTGACGTTGAGGATCCCCATGACGGCGGGCGTCCGGCCGTTGGCCAGCAGCCGTCCCCGTGCCTCCCAGCGGCTCATGGTGCGCTACCTCGTCTTGCGTCGCAGGCGTCAGTCGCCCTTGATGTTGCGTTGCCAGGGCGCTTCCATCATATCGACGATCTGCGTCGCGATGTTCTGGCACGTTCGGTAAAAGGCGGTTTCCGTCGTCTCGCCGATTTCGGGGGCGAAGTTCGAGACTTCCGTGACCACGGTCGGCCCGCGCTTCTTTTCGTCCTCGGTCGGGGGGTTGCGCGTCCAGGTGACGGACACGGTGAGTGAGGAAGTGAGCTGCCGCGGGAGGTTGTCCGGGTTTTCCACGATGGTGTTCTTGTCGGAGGACTGAATGACTCCTTGGAGGATCGTATCGGCTCCCTCGGGGCTGCTCACGACCTTGTAGGGGGTACGCCGCTCGATCTCTTTCATGAGGAGGTCGGTCAATTGGTAGTTGATGTCGCGCCGGAACGTCTGGCACCGGAAGATCGGTACGTAGACCGTCCGCACCGACTTATCGTAAGGCGCGCGGATGCTGTACCCGCAGCCGGGCACCAGAGCGAGCAACGCGGCCAGCGCGAGTACCGCGGTTGGTGCGCCGAGCCTTCGATCCGTTCGCATGGAACAGGCCTCCCTACCGTCAATCGAGAAGGGCGTGAAGCCCCGCGTCGCGCGGCCCCAACGGCTACATCATCCCCATGCCACCCATACCGCCGCCCATGCCACCCATGCCACCCATGCCACCCATGCCACCCATGCCACCACCCATGCCACCCATGCCGCCCATACCACCCATACCGTTCGCGGCGGAGAAGGGATCCATCCCGCCGGGGGAGGTGAAGATACGGCTCGGAAGCGACGGCGTGCGAGGCATCTTGGCGAGCGTGGCGAGCTCGGTCTTGGCCTTCGTCGCCCAGGGGCTTTTTGGCCAGCGCTGAGGGATTTTGCCGAAGTAGTATTCGGCCGAGGCGATCCTGCCGGTGCGTCGGTAGAACTCGCCGGCCTTATAGGTGCGTTCGGCGTCCTGGTCGTTGATGACGTCGAGGATGTGGTAGAGGTCTTCGTTGCCCGCGGTGCGGTCGGGGAACGCGTTCATTGTTTGCTTGATCCGTTCGCGGGCCTTCTCGAGCCCGTTGCCGTCGTATTCGGGCCCGATGTAGCCCTTGATGTGGGCATCAATCTCGGCGAGGTGGGCCCGCTGGAGGAAGGGGCTCTTGGGGTACTCGGTGATGAGCTGATTGTAGTACAGGGCGGCGAGCTCGTAGTCGACCGCCTTCATGTGCATATCGCCGAGCATCATCGTGGCGTCGTCGGCGAGCGGGCCGGAGGGGTCGTGCTGGCGGACGTGCTCGAAGGCGACTTTGGCGTAACCCCAGGTGTCCAGCATCGGCCGGCGGCCATCGAAGCGCCCCTGCCAGGGGACCTGCTGTTCGGGCTTGAGGTCCGACGTGGACATCGCGAGCCAGGTCTGGCCGATGGCGAATTCTCGCGCGACGAGCTTGTCGATGAAAACGCTGCCGGGGTAGTCGGCGAAGAGCTTCTCGTAGGCGTCGTTCGCGTAGACGAGCTTCCCTTCGAGGTAGTACGACTCGGCCAGATAGAATTGCGCCTTTTCGCCCCAGGACGATTTCGCGCGCTTCTTGGCGATGGTCTCGAAGGCCTTCTCGGCCTCGCGGTAGTTCTTTTGTTCGAACAGGGCGTAGGCGGCTTTGTATTCGGCTTCGGCCTCGGCGTTGGGCGACTCTTTGGGCGTCTCCATGCCGTTGGGCCCCTTGATGAGGGGAAGCTTTTTCTCGGGGTCGTAGCTGGGGACGGCCCTGGGGGCGAACCAGCGCGCGAGGAAGATGCGGTCGTCGCCGGTTTCCTCCTTGGTCGGCGCTTTGGAGAGCGAGTCGTCCTTGGCGGTGCGCCAGGCACCGAACGGACCGCTCTGGCAGCCGCCGGCCAGCGGCGGGACGACCAGCGCCAGGGCCAGGACGGCCGAGGGCCCCAGGGGAGGGCGGCGCTTGGCTTCAGGTTGCCGGTGCTCCGGGGCCATCAAGTCACTCTCCGAGAAAGGGCAACATCCGGGGGCGACGTCCCAGCAAGTGGCTGACCACTGCGGCCAAGGTGGCTCGAACGGGTCCCAGGGTCGCGGGGACCGCTTCGAGCTCCCGCCAGGCGCTGCCAGGACTGGCCAGCGCCCGCAACGCGTCGAGCGTCCGGCCCGAGAGCGTCGCGACGTGGGGCTGTCCGGGCCGGCAGGCCGGGCAGAGTACCCCGCCCGTGGCCAGACCGAACGCGACCGCCCCAGGGTCACCTTCCGGCTCGACGACCGCCCCGCAATGGGCGCAGATGTCGAGCGCCGGCATCAGCCCCAGTTCGCGCAGGCAGGCCAGCTCGAACCGGAAGACGCGCCGGGACCGTAAGGCCGGCTCGCCCAGATGCCGCAACGTGACCACGGCCGCATCGAACAGTTTTGGGTGCGGGTCGTGGAAGTCGGTCAGGTCCGTCAGCAGCTCGGCAACGTAGTAGCCGGCATACAGGGCCGCCAGGTCGCGGCGAAGGGACGCGAAGCGCTCGACCGGCGCGGCCTCGGTTACGAGGTCCAACGCCTCCGACGCCTTGTGCAGCCACACGATATCGGAAACCCCCAGCAGGTCAAGCCCACCCTGGAGCGGCGACTTCAGCCGCCGCGCCCCTTTGGCCAGCGCTGAGACCTTGCCCAGCTCGCGGGTGAACAGCGTCACCACCGAGCTGGTCTCGAACACGTCGACCGACCTGACCACAAGGGCCATCGAACGAACCGCGGGCACGGCGGGAGTCCTCGCGAACCTACGCTCAGGCCCCGGGCTGGGCCGGGGTTTGAAGCCGGGCGACGAACGCGGCGTGCTCGGGCGAGGCCAGTCCTTGCTGCACCGCCCGCGCCACGCCGGCGCGGTCTCCGCGGATCAGCGCGGCGGGATCGAGCCAGAGGCCGGGAAAGACCTCGCTTCGAAAGATCCCGCCGTCGCCCGACGGCAGGCGCTCGTATCGTCCCTCGCGCAGGACGAACCAGTCGACGGCTTGGTCACGGACGCGCCACACGACGTACTCGCGAACGCCGTTGCGCCGGTAGACGTGCAGCTTGTCGTGCAGGTCGTAGCTCACGCTGCTCGGCGCGACCTCGGCGACCAACTCGGGAGCGTTTTCGATACACTCATCCGGCGCAATGCGCGCCTGGCCGCCCAGCTCGGGCAGGAGGTACAAGAAGGCGTCCGGCTGCGGCATGTTGTCCAGGTCGAGCCGTAACGATGAATTGTCACCCCCTTCGACGACCGGAGTCGCAGTCCAGTACTGGCCGAGCCAGGAAATGAGATGAAAGTGCGGCTTGCCATGATGCTCATGCGACACGGGTGAGCCCACGTACACGACTCCCTCAATAAGTTCCGCCTTTTTCAGGTCGGGCATCGCGTCGTAGCGCCGTTCGAACTCGGCGCGCGTCAGACGATCGCCGTTTTCCAGTCGGGGGAGATCCCGGTGTGCGGGGCGCTGGAGCTCGGTGGGAACCTCATGCTCGGTGAACTCTTTTGTGACCGTCGCCATGATAGGGTCATCTCCTGCGCGAGATTGGGTTCCTTCTCATTATCACCGATCGCGCGAATGGGCGGGAGGCGATTCATCGGATCGACAGGCGACTGCGCAGACGCGTCTGGGGCGATGCCCAGCTCTCGACCTTCGGGCATGCGATCGGCTAACTTCCGACCGCCGCCGCTGGCTGGAGGTCGAGCCGCAGGCGCCGGATCGAGTGGTCGGCCACTTCGAGGACCGTGAACTCGACGCCGTCCTGGCGGAACGAATCGCCCGCCTGCGGGAGCCGGCCGAGGGCGTGGAAGGCCAGGCCGCCGACCGTGAGGAAGTCGCCGTCGGTCGGCAGGTGGAGGTTCAGCCGCTCGTTGAGTTCCTCGAGGCCGAGCGTGCCGTCCACCTCGTAGCGGGACCCGCCGAGGGAGACGACGGGATCGGCCGGCGTGGGCACGTCGTGCTCGTCGTCGATCGCGCCGACGAGCTCCTCGAGCAGGTCCTCGAGGGTGATCAGTCCCGCGACGCCTCCGTACTCGTCGAGCACGATTGCGATATGCGTCCTGCGCTGGCGGAACTCTTCGAGAAGGGCGTAGGCGTTCTTGGTATCGGGCACGCAGTGTGCGGGGCGGACGAGCTTGCGGGGGATGACGGAGTCCATCCCCTCCTCGGCGACCCGAGGGAACAGGTCCTTGGCGTAGAGGATGCCGACGATGTCGTCGCGGTTCTCGCCGAAGAGCGGGATGCGGCTCCGGCCGCTCTCGCGGAAGGTGCGCGCGGCGACGCGCGCCGAGACGGTCGACGGCAGGGCGACCATCGCGGAGCGCGGCGTCATGATCTCCGCGACGTCCTTCCGCGTCAGCTCGACGGCTCGCTGCAAGAGCTCGCGGGCCGACTCGGGGAGCTCGGCCTCGATGTCTTCGGGGTCCTCGCCGTCGGCCGGGATCTCGACCTCGACGCTCGCCGGCCGGGGCTGACCGTCGCGCGGTCGGGCCAGGTGCTCGACCAGGAACTCGGCCTGCCGTGACCCGTAGGTCAGGGGGGCCGTCATCACGCGCAGGGCTCCCGCGGCCGGCCAGAGGGTGTCGATCACCGTCTCCGCAAACACGCGTCCGACGATTCCCGCCAGGACGTAACCGATGCCGCCCAGCCCGAGCGCGATCGCCACCACGAGCCGCGTCGCCATGTGCGGGGCCAGACGGCCCGCGATGACACCCAGCAGCGCGGCCAGCAACAGGCCCGTCACCACCGCCAAGGCCTCCGCGCTCCGTTCGGTCCGTACGTCATGGTGCGCGACGTCGTCCGCCCGGTCAGGATGTCCGCGCTCGGCGCAAACATCCTCCAGCCGGGTCCGTGAGTAGGCCCGCAGCGCCTTGGCCAACGTGACCGACACGAGGTGCAAGCCCAGGACGAACAATCCCAGAATCAGCATCGCACCGAGGTTCAAACCGGCCACGGCGCACTCTCCCGCCCCGCGCGCCCGGTCGCGGCAAGACCGGTCAGCGGGAACGTGTTGGTCAGACCCAACAGGGCCAGGATCTCGCCTTCACGCCGGCGCATGACGTCCGCGTCCCGGTCGCTCAGATCGTCGTAGCCACACAAGTGAAGCAAACCATGGACCACATAAAGCGCCAACTCGGCCCACGGGTCCACGCCCGCCTCGCGCGCGGTCGCCGCGGCCATCTCGGCCGAAACGATCAACTCGCCCGCCAGGACGGGCTCGTCCGGCTCGGAGAGGGGGAAGCTGATGACGTCCGTCGGCCAGTCGTGCCCGAGGTGCCTGCCGTTGAGCGCGTGTATCGTCGCATTGTCGACCAGGGCGATCGATAATGAGTAACGCTCGACGCCCTCGGCTGCGAGTGTACGCTCGACCAGTTCGGTAAGCCCCGCACGAGAGACGACGAGGTGGTGCTGGGTATCGCTGATGTCGATCGAGTGATCGGGGTTGGCTTCTTCCGCTTCTCCCCGTTTTCCGGGAGAGGCCGGCGGGGGCCCGGAATACGAAGACCCCTCACTCTCCCCTCGCCCCAAAAACGAGGAGAGGGAAAGCGATTGGTCTCGCGCGCCCGAACGCGCGCGGTCGTCGCTCGGCGGCCGGGGCGATTCGTGATTGATTCTTTGGTCGTCTTCCATAAGTAAGGCCGCACGTCAGGCGGTGCGTTGCTCGGGATACTTGATGCGGCCGTGGTAAATGCCGATCAGCGACTTGATCAGGCTCTCGCGGATCTCACCGATCTCGCGCAGGGTCAGGCCGCACTCATCGAACTGGCCGTCACGGAGACGCTTGTCGATCAGGTCGCGCACGATTCCTTCGAGCCGGGCGGGGGTGGGTTCGGAGAGGGTCCGGCTGGCGCTCTCGACCGCGTCGGCCACCATCAGGATGCCGGCCTCCTTCGACTGCGGCTTCGGGCCCGGGTAGCGGAACGCGCTTTCGAGGATCGTCGTGCCGTCGGGGTTCCCGTCGTTGCGCCGATTGGCCTCGTGGTAAAAGTACTCGACCAGCGTCGTCCCATGGTGTTGCGCGATCAGGTCGATGATCCGCTCGGGCAGGTGGTGCTGCCGGCCGAGGTCGACACCATCCTTCACGTGGCCGATGATGATCAAGGTGCTCATCGCCGGGTTCAGGTTCGCGTGCCGGTTGGCTGCGCCCGCCTGGTTCTCGATGAAGTAGTGCGGCTTGAGCATCTTGCCGATGTCGTGAAAATAGGCCCCGATCCGCACGAGCAAGGCGTGCGCGCCGATGCGCTCGGCGGCGTTCTCGGCGATCGCCCCCACGGTGATCGAGTGATTGTGCGTCCCGGGCGCCCGGCGGACGAGCTCCTGGAGGAGCGGGTGGGTCGCGTCGCCGAGCTCCAGCAGGCTGATGCCGGTGACGATCCCGAACGAGTTCTCGATGAACGGCAGGCTGCCGCCCAGGAAGAAACCGGCCATGAGCCCCCAGCCGGCCCGCCAGAGGCTGTCGCTCGTGATCAGACCGATCGGCTGGTTCTGCCAGAAGCCCGTCGCCCAGGTCAGCACGAAGTAGCCCGCCGCGAGCGTGGCGCCCACCTTGATCAGCTTCGTCCGCGTGCGCACCTCGTCGAGCGTGAGCACACCCGCGGCCGTCCCCCCCATCACGACGAGGAAATGGCCGATCCCTGTTCCGAGCGCCAGGCTCGTGAGCAGGCACAGCCCGAACGTGACCATCAGCGCAAAGTGGGGGTTGTACGCGATCGCCAGGATCATCGCGGCGATTGCCACCGGGACGAGCTCGGCCTCCCACGGCTGCAGGACCAACAAGCGAACCAGACCCACCGCGGCCACCGTCAGGCCGCAGATCGCGGCGATCCGGCGCAGGTCGCGGGCGATCTCGGTTTCATGTTGATGAACGTAATACCCGATCAGTGCGAAGAGGGCCGCGACGAGCACGGCGATCGCGCTGGCGCGGCGAGCCCGAGCCCCGATTCCGAGAGCGGCCTTGGCCGTGTCGTGCTCGAGCCGAAGGAGGATGAGCTGCTCCTCGCCGATCTTCTGACCTTGCTCGACCAGGAGGTCGCCCCGGCGGTACACATCATACACGTCCTTGACCCGGCCCCGGGCCGCCTCGCGGACGCGTGCGGTGGCCTGCTCCTCGTAGGTGAGCGTCGGCGTGCCGGCCAGCTTCTCGGCCACCAAGCGGAACAGCACCGGGCCGATCCGCGTCGAGGTGAACGCGGCGACGAATTCCTTGTATAGCATCTCCTCCGGCTTCGCCACGCGCTCGGGGACCACGCGCTCGCGCGGGACGAGGTGGGCCGTGCTCGGGGGCTGACCCACGGTGTGAATGGCCAGTGTACGGCTCGATTCCTCGTGGCGCGGGAGGGTCTCGGGCCCGAGCACGCCGTCGCGCACGACCGGGCCGAACGCTTGCTTGATTTGCTGGTGGAGCGCGTCGAGCCGTTCGGGCGTGTCGGTGGACGCCCTCAGCTCGGCAAAGGTCTCGGGCTTCAACCCCCAGCTCTCGCGCAAGGCGGCGGGGAGCTGCTCGAGCGACGAGGCCTTCGCCACGACGTCGATCAGGTCCTCCAGCCGGGCCTGCTGGTCCCGGAGGGGGGCCGGGTCGTTGACCAAGGAAGGCGCGATCTGGTCGACCGCGAGCTGCCGCTCGGCGTTACTCTTCTTCTGGTTCAGCCGCTCGAATTTCTCAACGTTGACCCGGATTTCCCGGTCAGGGGTCTGGCCCAGTTGGTAGGTAAAGGGGGGACCAGCGCCGTAGACGATCGCGCTGGTGGCCAGGACGGCGATGCCGACGACCGCGAGTCGCGCCAGGCGCTCCCGCTGCCGGGCGAGGCGTCCCTGTTCGATGGCGATCGGGTTGCTGGGGCGAAGCTGGGCCCGGGAAAGTTTGGGCCGACGTTTACCAAAGCTCATGGAAAGGGTCTCAGTGGCGCGGGGTCAACAGGGCCAGTCCCCATCCCCCGCTGGAGTGTGCCGGGCCGACGTCGGCCCGCCTTCGGCGCGCGAACGCGCCCCGCCTCACCCCGAGGCGGCTGGACCGGCCGGAGGCGGAGGGTGGTCCGACGCGGCCGCGGCCGCACGGAGCCCACTCTCCCGCGCCGGCTCGGCGCTCTCATAAGCATTGACGATCGCCTGCACCAACGGGTGCCGCACGATGTCCGACTTGTCCAGGAACACGGTCCCCACCCCCGGTACGTCCTTCAGACGCTCCACCGCGTCCGCCAGCCCGCTTACCGTCGAGGGGGGAAGGTCAACCTGCGTCACGTCGCCCGTCACCACGATCCGCGCGTTCTGCCCCATCCGGGTCAGGAACATCTTCATCTGCGGGATCGTCGCGTTCTGCCCCTCGTCCAGAATGATGCACGCGTCGTTCAACGTCCGCCCGCGCATGTAAGCCAAGGGGGCGATCTCGATCAGGTCGTTCCCCATGTACCGACGGATCTGGTCGTAATCCATCAGGTCGTGGAGCGCGTCGAGCAAGGGACGAAGGTAAGGATTGATTTTCGCTTCCAGGTCACCGGGCAGGAAGCCCAGGTGCTCGCCCGCTTCGACCGCCGGCCGGACCAGCACGATCTTCTTGATCTTGCCGCGCCGGAGCGCCGAAACGGCAATGGCCACCGCCAGATAGGTCTTGCCCGTCCCCGCGGGGCCGACGCAAAAGACGAGCTCGTAGTCGTGTAACGCCTTGAGGTAACGCCCCTGGCCGTCGGAGCGGGGCTTCACGAGCCGGTTCCCGTCCCGGATCTCGAGGTTCTCGCTCCGGTCGGGGTCGGCCGCGCGCTGGGTCGCTTCGATCACCTCCGCCACGGTACCCGCGGAGATCGCCTGGTGCCGGCCGTGGAGCTTACGAAGCTCCTCGAAGACCTGGCGGACAAGCTCGACCCGGTCGTGTTCGCCCTCGACTCGGACGACCCCGTGCCTCGGGAGGATCTTGACGCCGAAGGCGTCTCGGATCTGACGAAGATGCTGATCCCGGCTCCCGAAGACGGCGAGTTCCTCGTCGGGCCCACTCAGGGTAATCGTCACTTCCGGCATTCTTTGCCCTTTGACGCTCGCAGACGAGCGGGCTTACTGACCTGCGTCTTGTCGAGTCTCCACGGTCGGGAACGAAACGACGATCCATTATGAACCACAAACACGGAAAAACGCAACGTCTTGTCTCTTTCTTGCACCGGTGTAAAAAAGTCCAGGGCTCTGGGTGCGTTTCCGATGGGGATTCCCGTGTTGTCGCGTCGCGTGAATTTCCAACCCGTACGGCCGGCCCTCTACGGAGATACCGCTCGGCGGCCGCCTCACGGCCCGAGCCAGAGCCAGTAGGCGAACGCCACCGGCCCCGCGAACAAGAGCGAGTCGAGCACGTCGAGTACCCCCCCAAACCCGGGGACCGCATCCGACGCGTCCTTCCGGGCGCAGTCGCGCTTGATCATCGACTCCATCAGGTCGCCGAGTTGGGCCGTCGAACCGACAACCGCCCCGAAACCCGCCGCCGCCGCCCAGCCGAGGGTCGGGACGTGAAGGAGAAAGCGAGCGACCGCCGCCGCGATGAGCGCTGCGCCGATCCCCGCGGCAAGGCCGCCGAGCGCCCCTTCGACCGTCTTGTTCGGGCTCAAGCGAGGCCAGAGCTTGTGCCTCCCCGCGAGCCGCCCCACCGTGTAGGCCCCCGTGTCGGCCCCCTTCGACGTCGCGACCAGAAACGCCAGCGGCAAGATTCCGTGGTACGGTCCGTCGAACCAGCGAAGCTGGATAATGAAGCTGCCGAGCAGCCCCACGTAGGCGACCGCGAGCACCGTCCCCGCGATCGTCGCCATCGTCGCCCCCGGTTTCTGAAACTGCGCGCTCTGGACCACGAACGACGCCATCACGACCACCACGAACGTCAGGAGCGGCCATGCCAGGGCGCTCACCGGCAAGAGCGGGTCATAGGGCAAACGTTCCAGCAGTCTCTGGTCCTCGATCATCGGGCCGATCAGGTGGGGCGCCCAGTTGGCGCAGACGATCGCCATCACCCCCCCGAAGACCGTGTTCCCCGACGGCCGCGCGCTCGTCTCCTTCAGCAGGTTGACCAGCTCGAGCGACGCCGACCCCAGCGCATAGATCGCCAGCAAGAACCAGAACGGAAACCAAGGGGCCGTGAGCTCGTCCAGGCAGAGAATCGCCAGGAGCCCTGCGACCATCGATAAGCCAATGACGAGCCGGGTTCCGAGCATAAGCGGTTCAATCAGCGATGTTGGGGAGACAAAAAGAGCGCCGAGGGGACATCAACCGGTAGGGCCGGTCATTGCCGGCCGAGAACCGGTTTGCATTGGCTGACCCCACAAGAACCTATCACCCTTTCGGACCGACCGGCGGCAACCCGCCAAACTTGCGGTGGCGGGCGGCGAACGCCTGACACGCCGCCAGTAAGTCGTCCGCTCGGAAATCGGGCCAGAGCACGTTGGTGACCCAGATCTCCGCATACGAGATTTCCCACAGCAGGAAGTTGCTCACCCGCATTTCCCCCGCCGTCCGGACCAAAAGGTCGGGCTCGGGCATCTCGGCCGTGCTGAGGTACGAGTTGAACGTCGCCTCGTCCACCTGCCCCGGGTCGAGTGCCCCCGAGCGCACGTCCTCGGCCAGCCGCCGCGCGGCGTCGGCGATCTCGGTCCGTCCCCCGTAATTCACGGCCAGGCAGAGCGCCATCCCCGTGTTGGCCGAGGTCTCGCGCGCCGTCCGGTCGTACTCGCGCAGCACGTCCTCGGGCAGCCCCTCGCGGCGGCCGATCATGGAGACCCGCACGTTCTGTTCCATCAGCTCGGCCCGCTCGACCACCAAAAAATGGCGCAGCAGTCTCATCAGGAATTTGAGCTCGCGCGGCGGCCGCTTCCAGTTCTCGACCGAGAGACAATACAGCGTCAACTGCTCGAGCCCCAGCCGGCACCCTTCCTCGACGACCGCCCGCACGCTCTGGATCCCTCGCCGGTGCCCGACGATCCGAGGCAGCCCTCGCCCCTGCGCCCAGCGGCCGTTCCCATCCATGATGATGGCCACGTGCCGGGGCAACTGCTCGGGTTTCAGCCCCGCCCCGGCGATGCGCGCCTTGCCTTCTTCGCTGATTGCGTTCGGCACGGCCGTCACCCGACTTTCGTGATCGTCTGGAGCCGCTCGGGACCGACCGAGACGATCGAGACCGGCACCCCGATCTGCTTCGAGAGGAACCGCACGTACTCGTGCGCAGCCGTCGGCAGGTCGCCCCACGCGCGGGCCTTCGTGATGTCCTCGGCCCAGCCCGGCAACGTCTCGTACACCGGCCGGCACCGCTCGAGGTCGGCGACGTGCCCGGGCAGCTCCGGAACGCGCTTGCCGCGCTCGTCCTCGTAGGCCACGGCCACCTTGATCTCCTCCAGCCCGCTGAGCACGTCCAGCAGCATGAGCGCGATCTCCGTCGACCCGCTGACCCGGGACGAATAGCGCACCGCGACGGCGTCGAACCACCCGCAGCGGCGAGGCCTGCCCGTCACCGTCCCATACTCCCGCCCGACGCGCCTGATGCGCTCGCCGACGTCGTTATCCTGCTCGGTCGGGAACGGCCCGCCGCCCACGCGCGTCGTGTACGCCTTGACGATCCCGATCCAGCGATCGATGTGCCGCGTCGGCACCCCCGAGCCCGCCGCGATCCCGGCCGCGCTCGAGTTCGAGCTCGTGACATAGGGATAACTGCCATGATCCACGTCGAGCAGCGACCCCTGCGCCCCCTCGAACAGGAGCCTCGTCCCGCGGGCGACGGCCTCGTGCAGCCAGGTCGTCGTGTCCCGGATGAGCGGCCGGAGCTGGTCAGCGTAGCCGAGGTACTCATCGGCGACCGCTCGCGCGTCGAACGGCGTGAAGTCGGGAAGCATCGCCGTGAGGAGCCGGTTCTTGTAGTCGACGATCCGCGCGACGTGCTCGCGGAAGCGGTCCGGATGGTAGAGATCACCCACGCGTACGCCGTGCACGCGTCCTACCTTGTCCCGGTAGCACGGCCCAATCCCGCGCCGGGTGGTGCCGAGGTGGTCGGCGGCGGAGGCCGACTCCTCGGTGAGTCGCTCCTCGGCCAGGTGATAGGGGAGGATCACGTGCGCCCGGTCGCTGACGTGGAGCCGGCCGCCGATCTCGACCCCTTGCTTGACGAGCGTCTCGACCTCCTTGAGAAGGGCAGGGGGGTGAATCACGACCCCATTACCGATCACGCAATCGATGCCCGGCCGGAGGATGCCCGTCGGCAGAAGCGAAAGCTTGTACGTGACGCCCCCGGTGACCACCGTATGGCCGGCGTTGGCACCCCCTTGATAACGTACGACCGCATCATGTTGGTCGCAGAGGAGGTCAACGATTTTGCCCTTGGCCTCATCCCCCCACTGTAGCCCCACCACGCACGTCGAACCCACGGCGTCACGTCTCCGCTCAGTCGCTAACGGAACTTCCGGTCTATCAGCCGCTTCGGGCGGCAAACCAACCAAGGTATCGCCCCCCGCCGGTGCCGTCAATGAGGCGGCTCGATGCGCCGGGGCCTCGCCGGCGAGGTTTTCCTTCTGGCCGGCCCCGGCTGTGCAGGGCTGCTTCGAGCCGCCGGCGTGCCGGTGGTCGGATCGCAACGACTCCCCGATTCCTCGGCCGGCCGATCGGGGCTCCCCGACCGCTAATCGCTTTGTAAGAATTCGCTGGGCAGTGCGTCGTTGCCGGTGAAGAGCAACCAAAGATGTCTCTTTCGTAAGTCCTCCGCCGGTACACCAACCCGAAGCGCAAGCGAGGTCTTACGTAAGACCTCGCTTGCGCTTCGCGTTGGTGCAGTCAGGTGACCGTGGGCGAACTTCCAAAACCGACATCCAGCGCGGTTTGCAGGCGCATTGCGCCCGGTCGGGCCTGCGCCCCGTCGTTCGCACCCGCCTCAGCCGACACGCTTGGGCCAGACGGGTGCCGCTCTCTTGAAAGTCGTCGCAGATCACCTATTTAACGCAAATATCCCGATTTGGCGCATTTCTTGGATAGTCCCAGGGGGTTTTTGGTGTTTTTGGTGTTTTTGGTGACCAACACCATGCTCGGTCGAAGTCACGGACCTCCATCGCTCTTCAACGATCTGACCCACGGCGGCTGTTACCGCCTCTTTGGACCGGCGCCCTCCGGACCAGACGGCTCTGCCCGAAGGCGAGTCTCTCATGTCTTGCTTCATCCAGCACGGCACACCCCCCTTCATCCGTTCGGCCCACAGCCCCCGGACGGCGGAATGGTCGTCCATCGTCTTGGTATACACTTCTTCACGAAATCTACACAAAGCGTATTGCGGGAATTCGCGGCAGCTTTGGTCTAAGTGTCAATCCGATAAGGAGAAAAAATCTTCCTCCCGTGTTCGAGAAGGAAAGAGCGAAAACGGAGTTCCTGTCGCCTCTTCGCCCCGGATTATTCAGTTTTTGTGCCCGGCTCTAATCTCCCTTTGCCGCTTGAGCACCGCTTGTTCGATCTGCCGATTCGTTGTCGCGCCGCAGTGTCTCGGGGTCTTGCTGCCGCGCGGCGAGCATCGCCTGATAATGCCGGATGTACCTCGTGAGCGAATCATCGGACAGCTTGATCCCGTAGGTATTCCGGAACTCGGCGCAGACCTGGGGAACCGACCAGTGCCGCGAGGCATCGACGTTCCGGGACGTCCGGTTCCCAGGAATAGAAATCCTCGATTGCAGACCAAGCGTCGGGCATCCTGCCGTCCCCCCGTTCCGTCATTTGAGCAGACCGGTCAACAGATTACAGTTGAAAAAGCCTGAATCCTAGCGCTGTTGCGGTTCGTTCTTCAATAAACCGCAGGGGTGTTTTGAAGGGCATTGAATCTTGATAGAATTGCCGAAATCGTTTGTAAGATCGATCTGAAAAATCAGTGGCGGTTCGGTAAGAACTGCATACAACCATGCCAGCCGCACGAACAAGACGGCCAGATGGGGATGGGAAGACGAATCTCCCACAAACTCTCATCGAGCGCCTGCAGGCGAAGAAAATCATCCCTTTCGTCGGGGCTGGGGTTTCAAGGGCCGTCAAACGGGCCACAGATGGCCAATCGCTCTTCCCGAGCTGGAAGGAGTTCCTCCTCGAAGCGGCGAAATTGTTAGGGAAGGAGCAGAGAGAAAACCATGCAAATCTCGTCACGAGTCACATTGGGCTCGGCGGCTCAGAGCGTTTTCTGCTTGCCGCCAAAGAAGCTCGCGAAGGACTTGGTCCCGTTTGGCCCAGTTTCCTGAAACGCCAGTTTGGCCATTCGAGAAGTGAGGTTGCGGACGAGAGCCTTGAACTCGCTCGCCTGGTCTGGAAGCTCGGCAGTAATCTGGTGATCACAACGAACTACGATTATGTATTGCGGTGGGCGTGCCCATGTGCTGACGATTGTGATCTCTGGAACATTGAATCAACGGCCAATCAGGCCGACTTGGTGAGGGAAGGAGCGCAACGCCCGGTGATTTGGCACCTCCATGGGCACGTCGGCGACGTGGCGAACATCATCTTGACACCGGATGGTTACAGTTGTCTCTACTCCCAGAACGATCAATCCGAAACCCGTTACAAAGCAGCGCTCGCGACATTGCAGCATCAGCTCGTATCTCATTCATTCTTATTCGTAGGTTTCAGCCTGAATGACGCTCACGTTTCCGCACAACTTCGCCAAGTCGAACAGATCTACAATAATGCGCACGGACCACATTACGTGCTGCTATCCGAGGCGGAGACAAACCGTATGGATAAGGAGAAAAACCCAGGCATCGAAGTCATTCCGTTTGCGGAACATGGTGACCCACTGCTCGAGAAACTTCGCGTAATGATCGCGGTGGTCAGCCGGGGACGACCAGCGTCCGAGGGCAAAACCGCCGCTGACGTGGAATCGCGGACACACCGCGGTCGAAAACCGCTTCGACCCGCTCGGCAGAAAGGCTCGAGCCCGGCTGTGAAGCGGGAGCCGTTCGAACAGGAAAGGGACTCGCAAAAAAAGCGGGTGGACGCAAACGGTGGCCATGGATTTGAAGGCGCCGAGAAGGCGCGTCATGCCATCAAGGCCATACTCGACCTACTCGCCGACCGTCGGATGCGCGATGACAAGGGAAACGAAGTTGGAATACGCGAACGAATCGCAGAGGAACTCGAACTCCCCACGTCGCCGGCCGGCGAGCTGAGCGAACGCATCGCAGCCTTCTTGACGGGGGATGGTAACTATCGAAATCTCGCGAAACTCTTGAGAGTGTTTCAGCAACTGTGGAACCAAAAAAAGTACGAGGACGCTCGTCGCATCAACGACGTCATGAAACACGTCTTGCCGCTCTGTTTGCCCTATGACGACATGGTCAACGTTTCGCGACAGCTCATACAGGATAAAGAAGTTTTCTTGCACTCACACGTGCGACGACCGGCGGGAGCGGAGTTGTTCGTCGCTCGTCTGTTCCATCAAGAGGCGGATTTCGTCCCTCGAGGCACAAGCGAGCCCAGGGGCACGATGCTCGCGGCCTACTTCCAAGATGTGCCGATCGGCGATCCCGATGCTGCTGAAGCGGCCATGCTCCGCGAGCTTTTTGTCGCCACGCATTTCGCCGAAGCCAAGCTGGACGAGCATGGGAATCTCGAACCAACTCTCTCGATCGATGAAATCAAGCCCAAATTGAACGGATACTTTGAAGCCGAAGCCGATGTCAAGAAAAGACCATGGTATTGCATGGTCCAGCTTCCGCGCAGTGAGAGCGACGTCCAGAACCTTGCCCGGTTCCTCCGAGGGTTAGGGCTTCCGAACCTCCTCTTCATTGGCATCGCCGCCAAATCCGATCCTGTTACGACACATATTGAAGAATATATTATTACAATTTTGAATACGATTCGTGCGAATAAAGATGAGCGTACGCCCCAATGAGCCAGACACCTGCCGAGCCCAAGCTCAAACCGCCGCCCGCGATCGATTGTCGGAAGTCGATCGAGCTGACCAGCGCCGAGAATCGGCCGGAGCAGTACCATAAATTTGAGCCGGAGCACGCCGCGGCGATTCGGGCCGCGCTGGGGGCGAAACGGCCATTACTGGTACGTGGGAAGCCGGGCGTTGGGAAAACGCAACTCGCGGAAGCCGCGGCGAAGGTTCTCAAACGGCCCCTGCTGCGCCGCGTCGTGGATTCGCGCACCGAGGCACGCGACCTGCTCTGGGAGTTCGACGCCGTGATGCGCCTCGCGGAGGCCCAAATCACCGCGGCGCTCGCGACCGTGCTCGATTCTGGGACTAAAGACGAAAGCCACCCGCTGGAGGAATGCACGTCGGCGGCGCGAGACGTGTCCAGGAGGCTCCGCAAACGTCTCGCTGTGCGACGGTTCCTCAAACCCGGCCCACTCTGGTGGGCATTTGATTGGGCGAGCGCACAGAAGCAGGCGCGGCTCAGCGGGGTTCCGGAGCCGGAGCGGGACGAGGACGCGAATCCCGCGCACGGTTGCGTGGTGCTGATCGACGAAATCGACAAGGCCGATACGGACGTGCCCAACGGGCTGCTGGAGGCCCTTGGCTCCGGCTCGTTCACCCCGTTGGGTTCGAAAACGGCCGTCAAAGTCCAGGGCGAACCGCCTCTCGTCGTGATCACCACCAACGAGGAGCGCGTGTTGCCCAACGCGTTTGTGCGGCGCTGTCTCGTACTGCGCATGAGCTTGCCCGAAGAAGATGAAGAGCTCATCAAGTTTCTCGAGGCGCGCGCCAAGATCCACTTTCCCAAGCATGCCAAGTCCGGAAAATACGAGGAACTGTTTCACGCCGCAGCCGTAATGCTCGTCCGCGATCGAGCAGCTGCCAGGCGGCAACTGGCCGAGCCTTGGCCGGGCCAGGCGGAGTATCTCGACCTCCTTCGCGCTGTGCTTCACATCAAGCCGGATTCGGTGCAAACGCACTCGGCCGTCCTCGAATCCGTGGCGGCATTCGCCTTGAGGAAGTATGAAAAGTCCTGAGCGTAAATACGGCGCGGGAGGTCGTAAGGACGTCATCGTCAGCCGCGTCGATCTTGTGCGGGCGTTCAGCGCGGGCGGCAGCGAGCTCCAGGCAGCGCTCGCCGCCGTCGTCGGTTTCGAGCGCGAGCCGCTTGTCGCGCCCCTCCCCAGTCACGACGTGGTTCCTGACGCGACGCCAAGCGCACCGCCGGAGCCTGCGACGACTCCCGTCCACGTCGCGCTCACCTTCTGGCAGGCCCGTGTGTTCCAGGCCCGGGAGCCGCTGCGCGGCGACGAACAGGTTTCCGAAGAACCCCGCTTGCCGCCGATGGAACCAGTCGCTCTGCCGCTCGCTGCGCTCGCCTCGGGTGCGGAGATCTTGACGCGCCTGCGGCACTTCTCTTTTTTCTCGGAACCCAGCGGTCGCGTCGATCTGGATCGAACCGTGGAGAAGCTCAGCCGTGGCGAGTTCCTCCAACGTTTGCCGCGCACTCGACGCAAGCGCTGGGGACAATTCATCCAGGTCATCGCCGATCGCAGTCGACGGCTCGCCCCGTTCTGGCTCGATCAAGACATGGTTGTGACTCGCCTCGCACATCACTATCCCGAAGCCGGGTTTCAGCTCGCGATCCTGGAAGACGGGGCATCGACTCCCCGGATCCAACTGCCGCCCGAACAGGCAGGCCGCGCCGGTATTCCTGACACGGGCACGATCGTGCTCGTCCTGGGTGATCTTGGCTGCCTGGAGCGAAGACTGGACCAGCGGGAACACGTGATGCAGCAGTGGCTGGAATGGGGGCGGCGGTTGCGGGCGAATGGCAATCCGGCGCTGGCCATTGTTCCTTGCCATCCGAAGCGCTGCGGGCCGGAGCTCGCCTGTCTTTGGACGATCGTCCCCTGGGAAGGCCATGGTCAAGCCGCGAGTGCCTGCCCGAGCGACGACGAGACGGCGCGGCTGACCGAGGGTCTCCTCACTCGGCTCGCGTTCGCCTTACGGATCGAGCCGAGGCTGGCGCGCGCCGTGCGCCGTCTCTGCTTCGAGGGTGAGGCCGACGCCGGTATCGAATCATACCTCTGGCAGCACGAGGCCGTCGCCAGCGGCCATCACGAAGCCGCAACTCTCGATCCTCAGAGTATGCACCGCTTGCTTCCCCGTTTTTTCCGCCTGAGTCCGGAAGAGCGGCGGCAGATTTACGGACTGGTACGTGAACTCCGGCGCGACTTCTATCCCGGAGTTTGGTACTCGGAACTGCTGGCCCTCGAACGTGATGTCTCACGGGGCCTGCTCGATCCCGCCGAATTGAAGCGCGCAGCGTGGTGGTATCAACAAGGGAAGGGCCGCCTCGTGACGAGCAACGCCGCGAACGACCCGTCGGCGAACGAGCCAACCTGGTTTCGACGAGTGCTCGCTCGCCTTCCCAAATCTGCGAATCGAGGTGTTGCCGCTCAAACGCTGCATGAAATCGAGGCGTTGGTGTACTCTGAGGGGGAAGACCGTCCTGCCTTTCTTGATCCCGCACGGCTGATCACATCCCGTCCCGAGCGTCTCGTCGCGCTCCGGCACATCGCCGGTTGCCTCGTTGCCACGCCGTTTCTGAGCGAACCCGATCACCAAGGACGAGAATCCGGACGATCGGATGACGGACTTCCGGGTAGCTTCCTCGCCCTGATTCGAACCCGTAACGGCTTGTTGAAGCTGGATGAACCCGATGAACTTCACCAATCTGATGATTTCTGGGAGGGCAACGTCACTCCGGAGTGGGCCACGGCGTGGGGGACAGACGACTTTGGGGCCTGGGTCGAGCTGCGCGTGGCAGCGGTCACGCAGCGCCTGCGCTGGATTCCTCCGGGAAAGTTCTGGATGGGATCACCGGAGGATGAACAGGGACGGTTCAACGATGAAGGTCCCCGCCATGAGGAAACGGTATCAACGGGCTTCTGGATCTTCGACACTCCTTGCACGCAAGCCTTGTGGGAAGCGGTGATGGGAAAGAACCCGAGCCAATTCAAGGGTCCGGATCGTCCAGTCGAAAGTGTGAGCTGGGATGACTGTCAGGAGTTCATCGAGCGTCTAAACGCGAAGTGCGCGGGTCTTGCGTTATCGCTTCCCTCGGAAGTGCATTGGGAGTACGCCTGCCGTGCCGGGACGGATACGCCGCATTATCGCCAGGATTTGGCTCAAATCGCCTGGTACTCGGAGAATAGCGGTGATGAGACGCATCCGGTCGCTCAATTAACCCCCAACGACTGGGGCTTGTTCGATACCTTGGGCAATGTCTTGGAGTGGTGTGTGAACGCCTGGACCGATAATTACAACGCGACGACACGCGTTGCGTCCGCCCAGCGCGTGATTCGGGGCGGCTCGTGGGTCGACGACGCGCGGGTCGTGCGCGCGGCGTGCCGCGACCTCAACGAGCCCACGCTCCGGGTCCACAATCTGGGCTTCCGCTGTGCCGAGTTCAGGGCTCCAGGACCGGCAGGTCAGGAACGAGAAGCGGAGCGAGTGCGGGAGCGAGGCGCAGGGTGCGGAGCACCCGGAGATCGCGACCAAACGAGCGAAGCGCGCTGGATCGATTTTAATGAAGGAGGAATGGATGGGGTTCCGTTCGCCACGCCGACGCCAGTCCGCGTGAGTTCGGATGTCGAGCAAGTCGTGCTTGGCACGACGCCGCGTCCTTCCTGGGCCTCCGCTGTCGGCCGGGATCGGTATGGATTGTGGGCAGAGTTCGCGGTCGAGCGGAAAGCAGCGAAGGCTCCCTCGAAACGCGCGGCTAAGAGCAAAAAGAGCGCTCCGCCGGCGGCGCCTCCGGCCCCGATCGTTCGCCAACGTCTTCGCTGGATTCCGCCTGGACGGTTCGTAATGGGCTCGCCTGATGATGAAGAAGGGCGATTCGAGTGGGAACAGCACCCACACGAGGTCACGATCGGCGAAGGCTTCTGGATGTTCGATACGCCTTGCACACAAGCGCTCTGGGAAGCGCTCATGGGAAAGAACCCCAGCAACTTCCAATCGCCGGACCGGCCGGTGGAGCAGGTGAGTTGGAACGATTGCCAGACGTTCCTCGAGCAACTTCAAGGGGAAACTGGGCTTTCTCTCCAACTCCCGTCGGAGGCACAGTGGGAATACGCGTGCCGCGCAGGAACGACGACGGCAACGTACGCAGGCCCTCTGAAAATCGAGGGCGAAAACAACGCACCGATTCTCGACGCAATCGCCTGGTATGGTGGAAACAGCGGGGTTGAGTTCGAGCTGGGCAACGGTGTGGATGCTACTCGATGGGAGGAGAAGCAATTCGCGTTTGACAAGGCCGGGACACATCCCGTCGCCAGGAAGAAGCCGAATTCGTGGGGCCTGTACGACACGCTGGGAAATGTCTGGGAGTGGTGTGCAGATGTCTGGGAAAGTGATGCTGATGGGTCGCGCGCGGGGGCCGACTCGGCGTCCGCCCGGCGCGTGTTTCGGGGCGGCTCGTGGAACAGCGTCGCGCGGGTCGTGCGCGCGGCGTACCGCGACCACGGCGAGCCCACGGCCCGGTACCGCGCTCTGGGCTTCCGCTGTGCCGAGTTCAGGCCAGGTTTGTGAGCGGAGAGAGCCAGGGGAGCGGGTCGGAGTGGGTGCGGAGCACCCCGGAGACCGCGACCTGGCGAACGGAGCGAGACAATCGGGAAAATGGTCGATTGAGCGCGCGACGGACTTCGAAGGATCGCCAGGATTTTCCAGGGGAGAACTCATTCGTGAAAATGCGTTTCTTTACGGTCCCCATGCTCGACGGAGAGGAAGAATCCCAGGAGCTAAATCGTTTTCTCGCGACGCATCGCGTCCTGACCGTGGAACGTCATTTTGTCTCGGATGGGCTCCGCAGCGCTTGGGCGATCTGCGTGAGTCATCTCGACCGCGGCGGTCGTCCCGCCTCGGAACAAGGCAAGCGGGTCGATTTTCGGGAGATCCTATCGGAATCGGATTTCGCCGTCTTCGTGAAGCTACGGAACTTGCGGAAGGCGATGGCGGACAAGGAGGGCCTGCCGGCTTACACGTTCTTCACGAACGAGCAACTTGCGGCCATGGTGCAGCAGCGCGTGACCTCGTTGAAGGGGTTGGAGGAGATCCCAGGAGTCGGTTCCGCACGGGTGAAGAAACACGGGGCAGCCTTTTTGGAGATTCTTCGAACTAGCTTGCCTACACTGCTGACAGGCGATCACGCCAACGGGGATTCCGCTGAAACGGGTACACGTTGATCTCGAAGCCATCGCCAGGCGCGAGAACCTTGCGGAAGCGACCTTTCTCGCCGCGCGCGGGAAGCGCCACCGACCGGAAGTTCGTGACTTCCTCGCCGACCTGGAACACCGGATCTCCACTCTGCGTGCCGAGATTCTGGACGGATCCGTGCGCATCGGTCAGGGCCGTCGCTTCGAGATTCGCGACCCGAAACCCCGTGCGATCTTCGCACCTTGTTTTCGCGAGCGTGTGCTTCATCACGCGCTGATGAACCGAATCGGCCCAGTCCTCGATCGGGCGCTCATCAACGATACTTATGCCTGCCGCGCAAGGAAGGGGACGCTGGCCGCGACCTGTCGCGTGCAGGAACACGTTCGTCGCTTCGCGTGGTACGCCAAGTTGGACGTCCGGGCCTACTTCGCGAGCATCCGGCATTCAATCCTGCTGGAGCGACTCCGCCGTCGTATCAAAGGAGACGACGTGCTGGCCCTCGTCGCACGGATCATCGCCGCGCATGGCGAAGGGTCGGGACAAGGTCTACCGATTGGGGCGTTGACGTCTCAGTGCCTTGCCAACTACTACCTCGACCCACTGGATCGGTTTCTGCTGAACGACGGCGCGACGCGAGGATACGTACGCTATATGGACGACTTCGTCTTCTGGACGGAAACGCGTCAGGATGTGATGCGGCTCGTCCGTGATGCGACCGAGTATCTGGAGCGAGTGCTCGCGTTGACGGCGAAAGCCCCCGTGCAAATCGGCCGGAGCGCTCGTGGCATCACCGTGTGCGGATACCGCGTTCTGTCGGATTCCATCCATTTGGGGCGTCGCCGCAAGCGTCGGTACCTGGAGTCGCGCCGTTGTGGCGAGGCTGCCTATCAGGCAGGAGTTCTTAGCGCAGAGCAGTTGCAACGCGCCCATGACGCAGGTCTCGCGATTACGGCGCATGCCGAAACCAGGGCATGGTTTCGCGCACGCGCGTCGGACAGGACTGGAGCCGACTGGCGGGATGAGGTTTAATCGTTGGAGGACATTGGTCGAAGCGTCCGCCCAGCGCGTGATTCGGGGCGGCTCGTGGAACAACGACGCGCAGAACGTGCGCGCGGCGTACCGCAACCACAACGAGCCCACGAACCGGAACCACAATCTGGGCTTCCGCTGTGCCGAGCTCACGACGAGCCGGATGGCTCCCTCCTGAACAGACCGGTGTCCTGTCCGTCGCTTCGAGCGACGGCGAATGGTTCTCGACGACCGGTGTGCTAGTAGCCCAGTGCGGACGCGCTGACGAACGCTCACCGGTCGTTTCTTGATGGGCACCGCCATGTCAACGACGCGTCAGTCACCGCGCCCGTGGATCCATCCTCTGGCGCATAGCATGCCGCCGCTCTGGGCGTCGGAATGGGGCGAAGATCAACGCTACGGTCCTTGGTGTGCGTTCGAGATAGGTGGGGTCGTCCAGCGTCTGCGCTGGATTCCTTCGGGCGCGTTCTGGATGGGATCGCCGGACGATGAAGTAGGTCGCTGGAGTGCCGAAGGGCCACGGCATTTGGTCACGATCGAATCGGGCTTCTGGATCTTCGACACCCCTTGCACGCAAGCCTTGTGGGAAGCGGTGATGGGACAGAACCCCTGCCACTTCCAGAATCCCGACCGACCCCAGGAGACGGCAAAGCATCCCGTGGAACAAGTGAGCTGGGACGATTGCCAGCGGTTTCTGTCCACGCTGAATTCTCGACTAAGGGGGCTCCAGCTATCGCTTCCGTCAGAGGCCCAGTGGGAGTACGCGTGCCGAGCCGGTATGGAAACGGCACGGTACGCCGAAAACCTCGATGCGATCGCGTGGTACAGCGAGAACAGCGGGGGTGAAACCCATGTCGTGGGCGGCAAGGAAGCAAACGCCTGGGGTTTGTACGACATGCTGGGTAATGTCTGGGAATGGTGCGCGGATGCTTGGGTAGAGAACCATACCGCGAAAACCCGCGCGCCGACGGGTGAATCCGCGTCCGCCCGGCGCGTGTTTCGGGGCGGCTCGTGGGGCGACGACGCGCAGGACGTGCGCGCGGCGTACCGCGACCTCGGCGGGCCCACGGACCGGGACCACGATCTGGGCTTCCGCTGTGCCGAGTTCAGGCCAGGTTTGTGAGCGGAGAGAGCCAGGGGAGCGGGGCGAAGTGGGTGCGGAGCACCCCGGAGACCGCGACCTGGCGAACGGAGCGGCGGGCAAGGTTCGGGGGGTTCGTTTGGAAGCAACGTCCACTATCAACGTAGACGCCAGGCGGAGATAACGGTCGGGTCGCCCCGCCCGAAAACCGGTGGCAGCCGTCACGCCGACTTTGTCGGCACCCAAACCCGTGAAAATGGGGTCGGCGATCGGTTAGACTCAACGCGGGAAGAAGGGCCATTCGACCACGCACCAAATGTGGGTTGATCGCGTGATGTAGGTAACAATGACTCAGCGATTCACGTCGAGTGCCATCCACCGCTATACCTGCACTTTGTCTTGGATTGTCCCAACTAGTTCTACTGTATCCGTTGCCCGACCGGGAACGCCTCGCGGCTACAGGACGAGCCGATCGTCGGCTTTGGTAGCGAGCAGGCTCCGGCGGTGTCTTGCTACGGTCCACCGAACTGCGGGGGCGGCGGGTTGCCCTGCGCGATCAGGTCGAGGTAACGCCGTCGGCCGTTGAACGTGGCCCGGAAGAACTGCAGGAAGCCTTTGATGCCGTACAAAGTGGCCGGAGGCGCCGGAGGGATCAAGAACCCGACGCGTGCCGACCAGCGGTCGCTGTGCTGCCCGTCGCTGATCTCCAGATCGACCGACCCGAAGCGTGCAACAACTCCGCCTCCGATGCCGCTAATCGAAACCGGGGCAGACAGATTGACGACGCCGATGGCGGCAGCGAAGCGATCCGGGATCAGCGTGTCATCGGCGCCCGTGTCAACGCGGCCCAACACGTCACGGTCGTCGGTCGGGCCGATGATCCGAACGTTGATCATCGGCCGGAATGCGAGGGTCCTGGAGTTCGGCTGGGTGCCATTGACCGTGTATGGGATGTAAGGAAACCTTATCAGTCGGTGCTGGATGGACGAGTATCGGTGGGTGGCACCCATTCGAGGATCGGACGAACGATGCCGGCGGCAATGGCCTCAGCGCGGACGGCCTCAGCATCGGAACCGAATGCGACAGCCCGAGTCATGCCGTGATCCCAGGCTACCCACTCGCCGGCGTGCTCGATTCGAACGCGGGCCGCCGGGGGTAGGTCATCGACGGTCATCCACTCGCTCTCTGGTTTCGACTTGGTCCGGGGCATGAGCGCCTCCATGAACGCGACACGCGAATTATACCCGCTCCGGCACTTGCAGGGGAGTTGGACAGGTCGGGAAGGGGATTCCGCGTCCGGGCTGCCGACCGGACGGATGTGAACGGCCGCTGAAATCGCTGCCGCCGTCCTCGCATTGGAGTTACCGAACAAATCAGGCAATCGATCTGGACAAGCGGAGGGGTCTCAATAGGGATCAAGGGGGTCAGGTTTGGTACTTCCCGGTCGGGAAATACCAAGAACCAAACCTGACCCCAGGACTGTCTTGGCGGCGATCTTGTGGGCGATTGCGCGGATCGTAAATTCGTTCTCTCCGAAGAGGTGAGCATCGTCGGTGGAAACGAGGTTCGTGGCCAACTCGTTGACCTCGGCGTCAATGGCCGCGCGGATGGCCTGAGCAAGGTCTCTGATCTCGGCATCCTTCTCCGGCGGTAGGGGTGCGGACGGCATGGGTGGACGCCAGTTCCAGCGCCAGGGTTTTCTCAGCAATCACGATTCTCGCTCTTCGCTGCAAAAATGCCGGCAATTTTTAAATAACTTACCACTGGCAAAAGAGTCTTTGTTATAGACCCTTGATGGCAGTCGTTGCCTTTTGTAAGATCTTCGGGTCTGCGAGAGCCAATGTGCTTTTTCTTCGTCGCCATCTGGAGCAACCAGCATGCAAACGATCAACGGCGTGAGCGGTTACGAAGCGATCGCGGGGACAAGCTTTTTCTATCGCAAAGTTGACGAGGCAAAGTATGAAATCCTGAAGGACTCGAATACGATGGTCCTCGGGAATACACACCCGAATTACTTCGTGCCCAGGATTCAGGCGAACCCCAACATCACCCTGTGGGACCTGGGCCATGCAGATCCCAACTATCAACGCGGGCCAATCGTCTGTGCCGATCCGAACAGCAGCAGTTGCCTTATCGCCAACAACTACGTCGCGGTTCCCGGCACCAAGTTCTGGTATCGCGCAATGGGCGAGGCCCACTACGAGATCTTCAAGGAGTACAACAGCCTGGTCCTTGGGAATACCTACCCCAATTACTTCGTGCCCAAGCTCCAGGCCAATCCCGAAATGACGTTGTTCGACTTAAGCCAAGCCGACCCCAATTATGAGATCTTGGCGCTGCTCTCGAGGGATAACGACACTCCCCGCAACGACAACTGCATGATCATTGGCGGCTTCATGGATCGAAATGGAGAGCTGAACAGGCACTTCGCCGATTACGTGACCAACATCAAGAACGCGGCGGAGGTGAAGTGGATGTACGGGCCGCGATGGTATCCGACCTACCGCTTAGAGGAGGCCGAAGCCCCGCACCAACCGGTGAAGGGATGGTCCTTGTTGATCGAAATCGGTGGCCTGGACCAGGAAAGAGCGGCCGCAGAGAATGCCATGAAGAAAGTGGGGTGGAACCTGAGCGTCCAGGGTCTCCACAACGTCGGGTTGGGATGGACCAGGACGCGGCAAATCTACCAGTACGGCATCAGCCAGAGGCAAAAAGATTACCTGAAGACGGGATGGGACTACATGTTTCCGATGTTCAGAGGTGACATCGGTGCAAATTTCGTGAATGACATGCGCGACCATTGGCTCGAGGCGGTAATATCCATCATCGCAGAGACTCCAGGCTTCGTCCCGAAGTCGAAGTGAGCGTTTCTCTGGGTTCGACCATTGCTCTCTCCTTTTGGTCGTGACCTTAAAGCATATCGACTTCGGCTTGCGTAAATCGTAAGTCGGTGTAAAGTGCCAGCGCGCGAACATTCTGGCCGGGCACTCAATGTGAGATGACTGCGAAGCTTGTGACGAGGTCCGCAACTCAAAATTGGTGCCCAGGCTGCGCCGTTTCCCTAAGTTTTGTGCCTGGCCGCTAGCTCCGCACCCCGGCGGGGCACTCGCCGCCGTATCCCGTGCGGCAGGGGTGAAACGTCCAGGGTAAGGGAGGGGCCGAGCTGGTGCCAGAGCGTGGACCGGCGCGGCGGGGGCGGGTAAAGTCGACGGGCCCTTTTCCGGTGTGGAGGCCCGCCATGCGTCTTTCTCGCTCCCGCTTTTGGAAGGCGATTCTTGTAGCGGGTTTCGCTACGTGGCTCCTGGTGGTGTGTGTCCACGCGCGCACCATGTTTCGGTGCGTTTTACTAATCACCATCGCGCTGCTGGGATTCGACGGCAACAGCAGCGGGCGTTTGGGGGATGACCCGACGCGCCCGCTAGTCATCTTGCTGACTATCTCGCTCGACGCGGCACCGTTCGTTCTTATTGGCGTATACTTTGCGCCAATCTGGAGGGAGCCGCGGCCATGATCATTCCCCGCTTCCGCGTCCGGACGCTAATGATCGCCGTGGCGGTCGTGGGGGCGGCCATGGCCGTGGAGGCCACTCGGTGCCGTTGGGCCGAGCGAGCGGCAGAGTATCGACAGACCGCAATGTTTCATAAGGGGCTCGCAAACGTATACCGGTCCGGTGGACATTTGGACTCGAGGGTGGAGGACACTGCCACGACGTCGCGAATGGTTGCCCATCAGTTGCGGCTTGTTGAGAAGTATTCCCGCGCCGCGCGCCGCCCCTGGCTGCCCATCGAGCCCGACCCGCCAGAGCCGGAGTAGGGCTCATCAAGCAGCCTCAACGAACCCAAGGCAACGCAACACCTCCGTCAGATAGCCCTCTGCGAACGCCTGGTTGCCCTCCGTCCCGTTCTCCCCTGCCACGTTCAGCAAGCCGATGGACGTCGCTACGATCCAATCCGCGACAATGAGCGAAAATCGGGGACATAGAAGCCAGGCACTCAATCTGGACAAACTGCGGGTACTACGCCATCCTCCGCTGACCTGCACCCACTGAAGGAGCACCCCGATGGCGGCGCCTCGCTCAATGGTCGTCGACGTGGCCGTAACCCCCTGGTTTCACTGCGTCTCACGTTGCGTCCGCAGGGCGTTTCTCTGTGGCGCGGGGTTCGAGCACCGCAAGCAGTGGATCGAGGACCGGCTCAAAGAACTGCTCGACGTTTTGGCGATCGACTGCGCGGGGTGTGCGGTGATGGACAATCACATAGAGGTGCGTCGCGGCGACGTTTCGCCTTTCCGGCTACGCCGGCGCCATCGGCGGGGTGTGGGTCTTTATCCTTCCCCAACAACTCGCCGCTCAGTCCCCGCCATGAGACGGTTCGTCTTCCTCGGCCTGAGACGCGTCTCGCCGCCCTACGAGAGAAGCGTTTCCCATGATCGAGTGACCAGGGGAGCGGCGCCGGGCTTCTTGAACATGGATTGGAGGTCCGCCTTCGCGGAATCCAATCCATCTTGATTAGGCGGGCCTAGGAACGCATGAGCATCGACTATGGCTTCCGGCGTATCCCGTACCTCCGCCCAATCACTCGAGGGCTCGTGTACAGCCTGCTGTGCGCGGCGTCGAGGTCGAGGAAGGCGCCCCCATTCCGGCCAACGCGATTTGCAAGGCTTCCTCGTCGGCAGTACTCTTACGTAATGCAACCCCTTCGGTATTCCATCAACATCACATTGGACGGGTGCTGCGATCATCGCGCAATGTTCGCGGACGAAGAGCTGCATCGTCACGCGGTCGAAAACCTCGACAGGGCCGATGCTCTTCTCTTTGGCCGGGTGACTTACGAAATGATGGAGGCGGCGTTTCGGCCGCCGGCGCGGACGGGAGCGAGGCCCGATTGGATGGAACACTTCGCCCGGACGATCGACGCGGCGAAGAAGTACGTGGTGTCGAGCACCCTGGACCGGGTCGATTGGAACGCGGAGCTCGTGCGCGGGGACCTGGGGAAGGCCGTTCAGCAGCTCAAGCGGAAATCGGGTAAGGGACTGTTGGTGGGAGGCGTGAAGCTCCCGCTGGCGTTGACGGAGCTGGGATTGATCGATGAGTACGAGTTCGTGGTGCAGCCCAGGCTAGCGGGCCATGGGCCGACGTTGTTCGCGGGGCTATCGAAGCATGTCGACTTGAAGCTCGTGAGCCGGCTGGAGTTCACGTCGGGGGCGGTGGCGATGCGGTATGAGCCGAGAAGGTAGCCATCGCGCTTGTTCGAGCTGCCGCCGCAAGCAGTCGGCATAATGCTCGCACGTTTGGTGGGTCACGAAGCGCTGGTCCAGGCCGGGCCGAATGGGCGGCTCGCCCGACGATCGCAGCACGGAAAAGGGGCGAACGTGCCGATCCAGTATGTCTCGGGCGACCTGTTTCAGAATGCGCACCAGGCTCAAGCGTTCGCACACGGCTGCAACTGCCAGGGTTCGATGGGGGCGGGTATCGCCAGGACCATCTGCGCACGCTACCCGGCAATGTACGAGGAATATCGCAAGCGCTGCAAGGCGGAGCCCCGGCAATTCAACCTGGGCGACTGCTGGCTCTGGAAGGCCTCCGATGCGCCGTGGGTTTTCAACCTCGGCACCCAGGAGGGCTACTGGCGCTCCAGAGCCAGCTACGATGCCATCGAGACCGCCCTGCGCTCGTTGAGGGAGCAGGCCGATGGCGAAGGGGTCACTCGCATCGCCATCCCTCGGATCGGCGTCGGCTACGGCGGTCTGTCGTGGAAGAAGGTTCGCGCGATCGTGGATGTGGAGTTCCGCGATTGGCCGGGCACGCTGATCGTGTACGAGGAGTACGTTCCCGACGAATCCGTGTCGTGACGCTCTCCGCTTGGTTTTCCTGTCTGTGCGCGCCGGGCTCGCGAGCTCGAATGAATGGATTCGCGCGTCTCGGCCGTTCGGACGCATCAGCAAGGGCGCGACCTCCCTCCCCGCGCGTTTGCGCCGTCTCGCGGTGGAGATCGAGGTGGGGACCGAGACGCTTCGGCCTCGTCTCGGGGCGCGGTCTCTTCACTCTCTGTCATTCTCGACACGTTCAAGGGCGGGCTTCTTGTCGAGTCTCACTGACTGCCGTAAATTAACTGCCCGGCCAAATTCTCCACTGGTTGATCGGATCGGGTTTGAAGTCCGCATCGATCGCCGTGAGCTTTCGGATGGTTTTGAGTCTGGTCGTTGCGGATCGTTTCGCTTGGATTGCTAAACCCGACCGAAGGCGTCCGTGCCGCAACGCGGCGTTTATCGACGCTTTCCAACGCGCCGTCGGCCGTATCGACTCCGTTCCCAGATCGGTCGTCAGACCACAGGCCGACGCTACAATCATCCACCTGCGACGGCCAACAAAATCGAGAAGTGATTCCTGGCGTATTGCTCAGTGGGCGAGGGGAAGAAGGCGCATTGGCTGTCCTTTTGGCGTCTCTTGTCCGCGTTGGCCGGGCCACCGCCCGGTCAGTGCCAAAGGACCAGTCGGCGTTGAGCTGCGGACGCCGCTCAAGATCGAAACCCGCGGTCCTACAGTGGTTCGTTGGGGCGCGACGGACGAGGAAGGCGCAACGCCGCCCAGCGCGGATTCGGTCAGACTCGGGGTGGCCGGGGCTACCGCGGTCGTTCCCAGGGTGCTAACCGGGGCGTTCGGCGTCACGGCCGTTTCGGCCGCGCTAGCGTCGGTACGCAGGGCGACGTGAGGCGACGCACTGGTGTTGAGCAGGAACGTGGAAAACACCGTTCCGGCGAGTGCGTTGCCGTTGGTGGCGGTGATGCCGCTGAGCTCGAAGAGGTAGATCGTGTCGTTCCGCAATGCGCCCGTCGGGACGATGATGAGCTGGTTCGTATTGGGGTTGAACGCAATCTCGGCATTGACCGGCACGTCGGCATACGCCCCCGCGCCTCGGACAGCGCTTCCGGTCTGCGGGACGAGCATGGCGGAGAATCGGCTGAGGGAGGACAGGTTGATGGGCTCGCTGAACGTGACGGCGCCGTAGCCGAGGGGGGCGGCCCAGAGGGTGTTGTTCAGCGGGTCGGTCTTCACGACGGTCAGGGGGGAGGTCCCTGTCCCCGGTCCGTTGCCGCTGACGGTGAAGGAGGTGACGAACGGGTGCGCGAGCGGGTCGCCGGGGGAAGGGAACCCCTGGTCGTCGGTGACGGCGTTGCTGACGGAGACGTAGTAGATAGCACCCGGAGTCAGCTTGGTTTCGGGCGTGAGGTAGGCGGACTGTGTGGTGGGGCTGTAGGTGACGGCGGCGGTCAAGGCGCCGTTGACGCCTTTCTGGAAGAGCTGGACGGTGTTGCTGTTGATGGTATAGGTGTCCATCGGCTTGCTGAAGGCGATGGCGATGGTGTCGGGGAGGGGGATCTGGTTGTTGTTGATGGCGATGGTTCCGTTGTCGGCAGAGACGCCGGTGACGGTGGGCGAGTTGTTGTTGATGGGGGAGGGTCGATAGTCGAAGGAGGCGTAGACGTTGCCGGGATTGCCCGCGGCGCTGGTGGCGAGCGGGTCGCCGTAGGTGTCGGAGACGCTGTTGACGGTGATGAGGTAGATGTCGGTGGCGAGGGGCTGCGCCGGCGTCAGTGTGATGGTGGACGTTCCGTTGCCGTTGACGTGGTAGACGGCGGTGGCGGGGATCGGGAGATCGCCGGAGTCGTAGCCGGAGGGTGCGGACCAGAAGACGCCGGTGGCTTTCTGGGTGGTGAGCCCGTTCGGTCCGGACGGGATCAGCATGACGGCGAAGGGCTGGGAAGCGAAACCCGTGCCATCGGCCTTGTCGGGGACGAGTCCCGCGAGTGCGCGGTTGAACGTGACGACGATCTGGTTGTTGGGGAGGCTGGTGAGGAAGTTGGTGGAGGGGCTGATGCCGACGACCTGAAGAGGCGTCGCGATGACCTGCGTGTTGGCCTGCGCGTTGGCCGGCGTGGTCTGGACGTTGCCGGCGTTGTCGGTGGCGACGGCGTAGAAGGCGTAGGTGTGCCCGTAGCTTCCCTTGTAGGTGGCGGAGGTCTGCGTGGTGCTGGTCAGCCAGGGGGTAAACGGTCCGCCGTTGTCGGAGACGAAGATGGTGTAGGAGGCGATTCCGGAGCCGCCGGTGTTGTCCGAACCGGACCAGGAGACAGGGAAGCTCGCGCCGACGGTGGCAGGCAAGGCGACCACGGCGCTGGTGGGGGCGACGCTGTCGATCGTGTTGACGACCGTGGCCGTGGCAAGCGGCGCGTTGGTGTCGAACACGACGGCGGCTTGCTGTGAGATCGTGGCGCCCGTGGGCAGCGCGGCCTTGGGCCGGATGGTGTACTGGACGTAGCCCTGGCCGACGTTCGTGTTGTCATTCGGCGGCAGGAAGCCGTCGAAGACGCCGGCGGGGGCCTGTCCGGTGCTGGGGTCGAGCGAGGTGAAGGTGACGGTGAGGAGCCCGGTCTGGACGTTGAAGTCGAGGGACACGAGGACGTTCAGCGCGGAGCCGTCGGTATTCTGAGAGGCGACGGTGGTCTGGTACTGGGTGAGCCCGGCGGGGACCGTGACGTTGATGGGTCCGAAGCCGAAGGACCCGAGCTGGAACGTGGACCAGTCGAGGTTGGGGTCAAGCTGTTCGGTGACGGTGACGTTCTGGGCGGCGGCGCTGCCGTCGTTCTCGAAGTCGACGGTGTAGGGGAGGGTGTTCGCCAGCCCGATGAAGCCCTGGGTGCCGTAGCCGGCGGGGCCGATGAGGGCGTTGGGGTCCTCGGAGAGGGCATTTTTGATAACGCCGCCCAGGGCCTTGCCGCCTGGACTCATAAAGAAGTTTTGCACGCCCGGGTCCTTGAACGCCCCATTGATGGCGGGCACCCAGGCTTTCTGTGCCGCCCGCCCGTAGGTATTCCTGGCCAAGGTGCCAAGGGGGGACTTCGCCGCCAGATCACCGACGAACCAGCCGGCCCCAAACGCAGCCACAATCGCGACCGCATCGGCGGAGAACGCCGCCGCGGCGGCGCGCGAAACGGCCGTTCGGGCGGCGGCGCCCGCGCCTTGGACGGCGCCCCCGCTTGCGTTGAACGCGTTCAATGCGGCCGCATAGGTTCCGAAGAGGGGCGGAGGCTCAAGGCCCTGCGGGTCCGTCTGTGTGTTGGGGCTGTTTCCCACGTAACGCCGAACGTTGGGATCTCCGCCGGCCAAGCCGATGGGATCGTTGCTCAAGAACTGCCCCGTCGTGGGCGTGTAGTTTCGCTCGCGCATGGAGAACAGGTTCGTGCCGATCTGCATCACGCCAACCTGTCCGGCGAACGTGAACGGGTTCGGCAGCGCCGCCGACATCACCGTCGTCTCGCCGAATGGCAGATAGCTGTACTGGTTGACGTAGGCTCCGCCGGCGCCGGTGATACCGACCGTGTTGCCGCTCGCGTTGAAATCGTAGTAGCCCGACCCACTCGGGCCCGTCTGGCTCACCAGCCCAAGGCCGTAAGTGTAGTCGGCGATCAGCGACCCAGCGCCGTTGTACGACGCCACCGTGTTACCCGCGCCGGTCGGATCGACGAGGTACGTCGTTTGCGTGCCGCCGACATTCTCGCCGACGAGGAATCCGAGGGGGCTGTACTGAAACGTGGTGGTCGTGCCCCCCGGGGCCGTGATCGAGATGAGCTCATTCACGTCGTTATAGGTGTACGTGGTGGTGCCGCCGGCATCCGTCACGCTGGCGAGGTTGCCGTTGGCGTCGTAGGTGTAGGTTGCGGAGCCGACCTGGGTGATCTCGTTGTCGACGTTGCTGGCATAGATGGTGGTCGTGCCGCCGGAGATGACCTCGGTGCGGTCGCCGGCCGCGTTGTAGACGTAGGTGGTGGTCTGGCCTCCGGGGAGTGTCACCGACGTGAGCTGGCCGGTCGCGTCGTAGCCGTAACTCGTGGTCGCGCCCGAGGCATCCGTCATCGAGGTCATCGCGCCCAGGGCGTTGTACGTGTACGTGAACGAGGAGTTGACCGTCGAGCCGTCGGGTGCGTAGTCCACTTCCTGGGTCAGGTTGCCGGCGGCGTCGTAGGCGTAAGTCGTCGAGGTGCCGTTGCCGTTCTGCTTCTTGACCAGCTCGCCGATGTTGTTGTACGTGTACTGGACGATCGAGTTGCCCGATCCGTCGGTGAGCTTCGAGAGCCTTCCCAGCGCGTCGTAGCTGTAGTTCACCGTGAAGCCGGTCTGGTCGATGCTCTGGGTGCGCTGGCCGTGCGCGTTGTAGGTGAAGGTCAGGGACAGGCTGCCCGGATAGGCGATCGAGGTCAGCTCGTTGGCCGTGTTGTACGTCAGTGTCGTGGTGCCGGTAAGGGTGCCGTTGGTGGCGAAGGTCTGCGCGGTCAGCAGGTTGCCGTGCGCGTCGTAGGCGAAGGTTTCGCTCGTGCCGTCGGCGAAGGTCTCGCTTGCCAGCAACCCCTGGGCGTTGTTCTGAGCGCTGACGGCGTGCCCGTTCTGCTTGACGGTCTCGCTCAGGTTGCCGAGCGGGTCGTAGCTAAACGATTGGGATGTGCCGTCGGGGTAGGCGATGCTGAGCAGGTTACCGGTGGGACCGTAATTGTACTGGGTCGTGTTGCCGGCCGCGTCGGTGATGGAAGTCAGGTTGCTGAGCGCGCCGTAGGCCATCCGCACGGTTTGGCCGAGCGGGTTGACGATTTGGGTCAGGTTGCCGTTGGTGTTAAAGGCGTATTGATAGGTGCCGCCTGCGGCGTCGGTGTAGGAGACGAGGTTGCCGTTGTTGTCGTAGAGGTATTGAGAAGTGTTCCCCAGCGCGTCCTGTACGCGCGAGGCGAGGCCGAGCTCGTTGTACCAGATGGTGCTGTGGTTGCCCCCTGCATCGGTGGCGGTGACCTCGGCCTGTCCGTCGTAGGTGTAGGAGATCGCGTTGGCCCCGCCGTTCTGGCTCGTGCCGGCGAGCCGGCCCTGGGCGTCGTACGTGAAGCTTTGCAGCGAGCCGTTGGGGTTGGTGATCGACAGGAGTGAGTTGACCTTATCCGGGTTGGAGCTGGTGTCGTATGTGTACGAGGTGGTCAGGTTGCCCGGCGCCACGACCGAGAGGAGATGGCCGGCCGCGTCGTACTGATACGACCAGGTGTCGCCCGTGCCGTCGGCGACTTGCGACACGAAGCCCTGGCCGTTGTACGACAGCGTGAGCTGTTCGGTCGGTTCGGACGGATCGGAGGGGTTGGAGTACGTAAGGCTTACGAGCTGGCGCCCAGCGTTGTAGCCCAGCGTGATTCGGTTCCCATTGGTGTCCTGCTCGTAGTTCAGTTGACCGTTGGCAAGGAAGACGTTCTGGGTTCCCGACGTGTTGGTGAAGGTGTAGATGCCGCCGGCCTGGGTCAATGCACCGTATGCGCCGTTGGTGTCCAGATAGGTGCCGTTGGCCTGTTTGGTAAACAGTCCGAGCGTGCCGCCGGAATCGATGGTCACGTTGCCCGAGGCATCCACGCTCAACGACGTTTGCCAGGACGTGACCCAGCCGAGGCCGAAGAGACCTGGCGTGTCGCGTCCGGAAATTGAGGAAACGAAGGTGCGGTTGACGGCCAGCGGCAGGCTACCGGGCGTGGAGAGACTAGCATCGACGGCGGACGTCAAAGTCGACGATGGGAAGGAGGCGTTGGCCTGGGCGATGAGGAACGACCAGAGGCGGTTGAGGTCGCTCACCTGGGCGGCCGTTTCGCCGAGCCCGCCGAGATAGGTGGCGGCCTGGTCGAGCGCCGTCGCGTACGAGGTGGTGGTGCTGCCGATCGTGCCGAGCAGGTTCGCGAAGATGACGTTCCAGGCGGAGGCGGGAATGTTGGGGGGCTCCAGGGCCGCTTGCTGGGAAGCCCAGTTGATGGTCTGGCCTGATGCGATCTGACCGACCTGGACGGGGATGGAGTCGTTGTTGACCATGTCGTTGGACAGGATCGTCAACGTGAGCTGCCCGCTCTGGCCGGGGCGCAGGATGCCCGCCGGGCCGCTCGATGCGACGGCGAGCACCTGAGCCGTAGAGACGAAGCTGTTCGGGGCGTCGGACGTGCTGAACAGGACGTTGGCGTTCGTCGATGCGACCGAGAGCAACGGCGCAGGGATGTCGTTGTTCGTGGGATTCGTGTAGGAAATGACGATCGATCCCGTCCGTCCCGAGCGAACATACTGCGGAGTGCCGAGCACGAAGTTCAGGGATCCCGGGACGGCGGCCGACACGCTGAACGTGCCCGGGGCGCTCACCGAGGCGTTCCCCTGCTTCAGGCTGAGGGTGTAACCCCCGGTGGCCGTCCCGGCCAGGTTGAAGGTGGCGTAGAGCTGGCTCGCGCTGACGAAGTCGATGGCCGAGGCGCTCAGGGTCGTGCCACCCAGGGTCAGGCCGGCGGTGGTGCTTGGCGTGAAGTTGGTGCCGTCGATCTCGATCGTGACGTTCCCCGCGTTGCCGCCGCTGGACGGCGAAGTCGCGGAGACGGTTAGCGCGCTCGTCTGTGTGACCGTCAGCGTGTAGCCCGCCGTGGCGGCGGCGCCGGCGACGCTGTGGACGTCGACGTAGTACGTTCCGGCCGTGAGCACCTGCGGCACCGTGACCGTCTGGTTCGGCAGGTTGGGGGCGGCGGCCGCCTCCTGGGCATTGTAGGGGGTGGGGAGCACGCCCTGGCTGACGTAGAGGGCCAGCGCACCCGAACCGGCTGCGCTTGCGAGCGTGAACTGGAGCGAGCCGCCGGCGGGGACGGTCACCTGATAATATTGATCCTGGTTGGCCGCGGTGAAGGTGCTGGTGGCCGGCGTCCCCACGCTCAGAGTGGGGACCGAGACGTTGAGCTGCCCGGTTCCGGCGGCGCGCGTGTTGTTGGCGCGATTGACGTCGGGCACCTGGTAGAGGCAGTCGACCTCCACGAGGACGTACTCATAGCCTGGTGCGAGCGCGGGGACGGCGGCGGTCAGGCTGCCGTTGTACGAGGCGCCCGCGGCGAGGCCGCCGGTGTGCGTGACGCTCCCGAGCAACACCGAACCGGCGGTGATCGTCGGTGTGGGCGAAAGGTAGACGCTGTCCTGCCAGTTGCCGCCGGCGGCCTGGCTATTCTGGTCGGTGACCTGCCACTGGACCGTGATCGGCTGTCCTGCGGTGGCCGCGGTGGGAGCCGAGACGCTGGTCGCGGTCAGGTCGCTGGGTGCGGCCGCGGCGATCAGCTCGAGGTTGGTGGGATTGAGCGTTTCGGTGAAACTCGGGCTCAGGCCGCTGAACGTCGTGAAATTCCCCGTGGCCTGGGCGAACGTCATGACGTTGAAGTCCTGTCCGCCCGCCGGTGTATAGCCGTTGACCAGGGCCAACGTGAAGGTGCCCGCGAGCGCGGCGGTCTTGGTGACGGCCACCTGGCCGAACTGGCCACTGGCGGGCGTGCCGCCGATCTGGACGGCCAGTGTACCGGCGGAGGTCTGGGTGTCGTTTCCGGATACACTCAGGGTGCTCCCCGCGCCCACGGTCAGCGTCCCGCTGTTGGTGAAGTCGCCCGCGGTGGTGAAATCGGCTCCGTTCGTGAGACTGAAAGCGCCGCTGTCGGACGCAAGTCCGGCGAGCGCGGCGATCGTCGCTCCCGACCCGCCGAGCCCGATGCTGCCGGCGTTCGCGGTGATGCTCCTCCCCAAGGGGAACCGCAAGGTTGCGCCCTGGAGGGCGTTCCAGGTGCCGCCGGTCAAAGAGGTGCCGGAGAGCTGGCTGAACGACGTCGGCTCGAGGTCGAGGGTCCCCGCGTCGGCCTCGATGGTGCCGGTGTTTGTGAGCGTGCCGTTCACGGAGAGCGTGGAGGTACCGGTTCCGGCCGTCTTGCGAATCGTGCCGGCGTTGACGATGGCGTTGGTGTTGTAAAGATTGTTGATGCCTGCGTTGGATTCGAGGAGGTACTGGCCGCCCGGCTCGATCATGAGCGTGGTGGGCGTGATGTTGTCGCTGTGGAGGCCGAAGTTGCCGCTGCCGGACTGGATGATCGTGCCGTAATCGTAGAGCGTGCCGTCGGCGTAGATCTGCGTTTGGTTCGAGCCGGAGAGGTTGACGGTGCCCGTGTTGGTCACGTCGCCGACGGAAAGCTCCATGGCGCCGCCGGTCCACTGGAACATGTTTCCGGAGAAGTTCAACGTGGCGCCGCCGGCCGCGGGATAGAAGGTGCCGCCGCTGATCTGGACGGTTCCTGCGCCGGACCCGTTGAGGGTTCCGCCGTACGTCGTGGTCTGGCCCCCGGTCAGATCGACAACCGCGCCTTGGCCGACGTTGAACGTCGCGCCGCCCGTGTAGGTGCCGCCATAGAGCTGAATGGTCGTTCCCTGGCCGACGTTGAACGTCGTTCCGCCCGTCAATGTGCCGGTGCTCTGCAAGATGATGTTGAGCGAGTTCGAGCCTGGCGCGTTGACGGTCGCGCCGGAAGTTCCGGTCACGGGCAGACCAACGAGCGTCCCTTGGATCGTCGCGCTGGAGCCATAGGCCAGCGATAGACTGCCTGCGGTGAGCGCGGGCAGATTCAGAGTGCCCCCGGCGTCGTTGATCTGAAGGCCGTTCGAACCGATGATGGTGGTCAGCGCCGGGAGGCTGAGCGCACTTCCGGACGACACATTGAACGTGTTTTCGTTGGGCGTGTCGTTGACCAGGGCAGGCAGCGTCAGTGAACCGTCGTTCTGCACGTAAAGATTCGAGCCGTCGAGGTCGGTCAGGGCCGGCAGTTGTTCCGACCCTCCGGTGACGGTGAGCGAGGCCGAGAGGAACTTGGTCCAGGAATTGGCGGCCTGGGTATCGGTCCCATCGAGCGTGGTGTTGACGCTGGTGAGGGAGGTGAGGTTGGGGTCGATCAGCGTGCTGTTGCCGGTGTCGGTGATGCCGCTCGGGACGGTGATCGCCGTCATTCCCGCGAGGTTGATCTTGCCGGCGTTGGTGACACTGATTCCCCAGCCTCCTCCGGTGACGTTGGTGAGCGCGGAGACGTTCAAGACGCTGCCGGTGCCTTGAGCCGAGAACGTGGAGCTTGCGGCTTTATAGCTCGTGAGGTTCGGAAGTGTGAGTGAGCCGCCGTTCGACACGTGGATGGTGGATTGGTCGAGGTCCGTGAGGTTGGGCAGGGAGGTCGTGCCGCCGATGACGTTCAAGCCACCGGAAAGGAACTTGGTCCAGGAATTCGGGGCTTGTGTGTCGGTACCGTCAAGCGTGACGTTGACGTTGGTGAGGGAGGTGAGGTTGGGATCGATCAGCGTGCTGTTGCCGGTGTCGGTGATGCCGCTCGGGACGGTGATCGCCGTCATTCCCGAGAGGTTGATCTTGCCGGCGTCGGTGACACTGATTCCCCAGCCTCCTCCGGTGACGTTGGTG
>JARLIH010000415.1 GCA_031291845.1 Isosphaeraceae bacterium
CCGCCGGGCCGGTGCAGGGCGGCCACCGCGAGCGACTCATAGGCCTGGTCGGGCCACGCGCGGCCGATCGCCTCCGCAGCGCGCAGGCTCTCCGCGTCACGCGCGAGCAGCTTCGCCTGGCCGTCGGCCGCGAGCCGCGTCAAGTTCGGCGCGAACAGGCCCACGGCTGCGGCGGCCGACAGCCACACCGCAATCACCACGCCGGGCCGCCGGCTCACCGTCGAGCGCAAGCCGTCCAACGACATCACAAGTCCGTTCCTCAAACCGACTCTGGACTTCCGCCACCCCCTCGGAGAGCGAGGGGCGCGGTGCCCGCCTATGTGTGGAGGAAGACCGTTCGACGCGGCCCACAACCGCCATCGAATCTGTCTCAACGGGAAAGAGCCGATCGATTTACGTTAATCCATCGGCACGGACGGAGCGGTGGGTTTGGCCCGAATGCGAGACGGGGCCATTTTTTAAGGCGGGACCGTCTCGGCAACGGCGAGTCATCAAATCAAGGGCACCCATTTCGATCCCGAATTCGGACCGAAGCGGAAGCGCAAAAAGGGCGACGGACGACGACGTGCTAACGTCGAAACAGCCCACCATACACAAGTGGCGCGCCGTTTGTCCAGGGATGATAGGTGTTGCAAAAATCGATCCGCTCGCCAATGCTCGGGTGGGTTGCGCGAAAGGTTTTGTAGAAAAGCCCCGGCCGGGGATTGCTCAGGTTCTCCACCTGCAGCTTGACGAACGCTTTGGCCCCGGAGTGGTTCGTGCGCGTCAACTCAAGCGCGAAGCGGTCCGCCTCGAACTCCTGGTGCCGGCTGTACGCGTTCACCACCGGCGCCAGCAGGACGGCCGAGACGTGCGTGAGCAACAGGATCAACGGGACCGCGGCGACGTCGGCGAGCCGATCGAAGCCAAATCGCCCTGCGGCGGGCGTCCCTCCATTGGGACCGGTTCCGGGCGGGTGCGGGTGCGCCTGCGCCCCCCAGCGGGCGATGGCCCACCGCCCCGCGCGGTCCACAAAGAACAGGCTGCACAGAATCACCACCGACGACAGGAGGACGCTCCGGACCACGTGACCGAGGGCATAGTGCCCCATCTCGTGCCCCATCACGAAGAGCAGCCCCGGCTCGTCGAGCTTGGCGATCAGCGTGTCCCACAGCACGATCCGCTTGGTGCCGAGGAAGCCGGTCACGTATGCGTTCACGGCCTTGGTATCGCGGCTTTTGTCGACCTCGAAAACGCGGCTGCCGTCGATCCCCGCCCGCCCGGCCAGGTCGAGGATCTTTCGCTCCAGTGCCGTATCTTTCATCGACCCGAAGTGGTTGAACAGCGGGTCGACCCAGACCGGCTTCACCAGCATCACGCCGAACAGGAACGGGACCATCAAGAGCGTCAAGTAGAGCCACCAGCGTCTGGGAGCGCGGGAGATGAGCGCGAACGGCACCCAAGCGAAGAGCACCCCCACCGCCATCGAGACGCCCAACGATTTGAGCACATTGCCCGACCAGCGTCCCAGGTCCTGATTTGACAGCCCGTACGCGTGGGGGCGAACGTAACCCTGGTAGAAGAGGAACGGCAGGTCGATCAAGAAGGTGATCGCCAGGTAGAGCGCGACGTAAACGCCGACCTCGAAAAACCAGTAGTGCCCAACTCGGTGGGCGATTTGGCGTAGCCGCGCCGACGCCCCGCTGAAAAGCAACAGGGCAGGAACGCCGATCGCGATGAGCTGGTCGCCGGCCCAGATCCAGTTACCCGTTTCGTGATAGCGACGCGCGAGCGGAGTCGGCTCGGGAACGGCCACGGGTTCGAGCTCGCCCCCCATCGTGGTTGGCGCCTCTTGCTCGTTCGCACCGGCAGGCGCGGCGAGAAGGAGAGTCAACAATCCCAGCACAATCCAACGCCGGTGCATCGGGCGCCCTCCGCGCGGACCCAGCGAGTGCGGCTGCTCAGCCGGCCCTCGCCTCGGGCAGCTCTTCAAAACGATCTTACACTGCGAGACAACAGGCCGTCTGATGTGTGAAAATACAATGTTCCAGCCGGCCTCCGCATTTGACACGTCGCGGTGCCTGACCCAGCGGCTATCAGCCTGGCGTCGAACCGTGATTCTGATTCGACACTCCTCGCTGATCTCCACCGGTTATCCCTCAGGTGAAGCGGGGCGTCTGGGTGCCATGCCCACGTCTTCGTGGGCATGCGCCTCGGGCCGAGCCGGCGGAGGGGCGCATGCCCACGATGACCTGGGCATGGCACCCAACACCGTCCCTGCTCAGCCGTTTGAGCCGAAACCGCGAGTCGCGGTGGAGATCAGCGAGAAGTCTCTCTAATTCTCTCCAATTCCAATCGCGATCGCTCCCCTCGTCACGCGGACGCTGGCCTGAGTTGCCGAACCCCACAACGAACTCGAGGGAACGCGTGCCAAAACAAACATAATCGCATCTAATTACGACCCCGTCACGGGCGGCTCTTGCTCGTTCGATCGCCGAGCAGCGCAGCGCTGACGTAGATGTCCGTGTCGGGATGGCGCAGCTTCCACTCGCCCCAGGTCGCCCGAGTCAGCGGAAACGGGGCATACGGAAACGGAACGGCGGCCTTGCCGGGGTCGGTTTCGGCAATCTCGCCGGTCTCCTGGGAATAGGTGACGCCGCCAATCTTGATGAGCATCCGGCCGTCAAGCAGCCCCGCCTGCGAAACATCGAGCGGACTCGTGTGCGCGCCCCCGCCGAACGCACGCGCACAGTCGCTGAGGTCGCAATACGTCACCGACACACCGACGCCGCCAAGAACGTCGTTGACGATATGCCGGGTCGTCGAGCACATCGTCGGAACGTGATAGGCGCGCGCCTTGCCGCCGGCTTCGATGCCGATCACGGGCTCATCGTCCGCCAGCTTCGCGAACTCCACGGGCAGGGTCGTCGGCGTCTCGAGCCCCGCACTGAAAAACTGCATCCGCATCGAAGTTTTCGGCACAAAACGCTCGCTCTTTCGTGCCCAGGACCGCAGGGTCGCGGACTCAACCCAATAGATCAGCGCAACCCCGAGCACCGCCACGAGCAGAAATCCCCAAACGATCCTAAACCCTAGACGAAACAGTCGTGAGGAGCGCGCACCGGGTTCCGGTTCATCGAGGTGCATGACCTCCCTCCGAAATCGGCTGGGTGAAAACAACATGGTGCGGGCCGGTCAGCGACCGGACCGCACCAGAACGCACGCAAAGCAGGTCTGCGCGAGGCGGCTTTGCTCAGTAGGCGTCGCTCGAAACGACTTCTCCGTTGGCGCGGGTGCCAAGCGCCCAGTAGGTGGGGAACGCAATCGAGTTCTTGATGAACTTGACGCTACCATCACCCATACAGAAGTTGGAACCGCCGCTGTGGTTGCTCGTGGCGTTGTTGTAGTGTGCGTGAACGGCGTTCACACAGCAGTCCATCCGACACGCCCCCCACTTCACGGAGCCGGCACCGTTGGGCGGCACCACCGTGTTGAACAACGAGGCGCCGATCGACCCCCAGCCCCAGTGATTGCCGCGGTTGTTGGTCACCATCCCTTGCGCGAACCAGGAGCTGCAAAGCGCGAGGTCCTTCTGCACGTTGGCGATCGCGGCCTGCATACTCCCGCCGCTGGTCGACACGTCTAACAGGTTCACGGCCGTCCCGCCCCCGGCGGCATTGCCGGTCGCGTTGCCCAGCTTTTGAGCCGCGGCGTTCTGGTCCCCCACGAGCGCCTCGCCGAAGGCGATCGTGTTCGACGTGCCATCCGTCACGGTTGCCATGTTGTACGCCGTCTGGTAGGCGAACATTCCCGTCGTCTGCTGCGGGACTTGCTGGGTGGTGGTCCCCATGCTGTCGTGGTAGCTGTTGATGTTGCTGACGCCGGCGTTACCGTCCGATGGGCAGAGGAAGCTGTTGATCTTCGTGTTGTAAGCCGTCGCGTTGATCGTCGAGCCGGTCCCGCCTCGCTCCGGCGCCCAACTGAAGTTGATGGCGTTGTAAATCGGCGTCTGCTCGAGGAAGCTGAGCATCGTCGCCTGGGCGCTCCAGCTCGACCAGCCGTCCGCGTCACCCGGAACGTTCCAGGGTTGGAGCGACGAGCCCATCGGAAACGTGTTGGCACTCGAATGGTAGTTATGAAGGGCCAACCCGATCTGCTTCAGATTGTTGATGCACTGGGATCGGCGGGCAGCCTCGCGCGCGGCCTGTACGGCCGGCAGCAGCAGGGCGATAAGCACCGCGATGATAGCGATGACGACGAGAAGCTCGATCAGCGTGAAACCTCGTCTTAGAAGACGCAACTTCATATCATTCCTCAATCTTGGGGGTAGAAGCCAACCGTGACTACGCGTGGGAGGGACCGGGAGTCACCCCCGGCCTTACTTCTTCTTCAGCCCGCTGGGTGCGTTCGTCTTGTAATAGTCCTCCATTTCTTTCTGCCGCTTCGCGGCGTTCTCGTCCGGTTTCACCGTCCCGCCCGTCGTCTTGGTCTCGTCACCACAGCCGGCGAGCCCGACGGTGGCGACGAGGGCGACGAGGCACGTGTGGACACATCCGAGCTTGAGGAGAGAACGATGCAGCATCATCAAACCATTTCTCCGGCAACCGGCGATGCACCCGCACGATCGAGCACTCATCTCCGTTGCAGACACTGGTCAAGGATCGCGTCGCGCAGCCCCGCCCCGCGCGGAAGATATTAATCTCCCCAGCAGCAACGACCTAAGAAGCCACACCGACGGCGAGGCTACAAGGTATAAGTATTTGCTTCTTATAGTCCCGTAATTTTAGCACCAAACGGAACCGGTCGCAACCCCCACCACTCCGGTCGCGCTAGACCCTACGTTTTCGATCGCTCCCGCGCCGGTGACGGCAGACCCGGTCGAGCCGAACGGTGTCGGGACAGGCCGTACGCGGTCCGTGCGTAGGCGAAACGGCTTCGGCCGCGTCGAGCCGATTCTTGGAATTAACAGCCTTTATGCGCTGGGGCCGGATCAGGAAATCCGGTGCGGCTCGTGGCCAGGCGGCTCTTCCGGAGGGGCAGGAGCCATACCGGCGAGCTCCTTCGGGGTTACCAGCGCGGCGACCAAGCCGAGCGCCAGCAGCACGCTCAGTCCCCAGCCACCGATGGCCACCCACCACGTACGCTCATATTTATTCAGCAACTCCAGGGCGCGGCGGCCTTCGGCCGTGTCGAGCGCCTTCTCGAGCGCCTTGATCTTCGCCGCCTGCGTCTCGTTCTCGTCCGTGAGGTGGTCGACCTTCTCGCTGTACGCCTTCGGGTCCTTCGCGACTTTTTCGTAGGCGTCGGTCTTGTCCCTCAGCTTCTTCACGCTGGCGCTGAGCTCGACGTTCTTGTCTCTCAGCTCCTTGTCGCTGGTCGTCAGGAGCTCGTTGACGTATTTCTGGTCGGCGAGCTTCGCCTTCGCTTCGTCGCGCTCGCGGAGGACCGCCTGGTGGCGGGCGAGGAACGCCTTGGGTCCGTCCTCCGTATCGGCCAGGAGCGCGTCGAGCGCCAGGCGGTTGGCCGTCGAGTTCTGCGCAACGCTCGCTTGCAGGTCCTTCAGCGTTTCAGCCTGTTCTCGGACCTGCGTGTTCAAGGTGTTCAGCCAGAGCATGGCGCCGAGCCCGAGGACGCCGAGAACGACGCCGAGCATGCCGAAGAGGGCGGCGGTCTGTACACGGTCGGTCGACGACGGGACATAATGCTGCGCGGGTCGGGTGAGCATGGCGATCAACTCGGCCTCCAGGCGAGGGGAGAGGCCTCCGCCGCCTCCATCGGTGTTGGGGATGTTTTCCAGGTCGTTCACCAGGCGCGACAGGGGGATCCGCTCGCCCCGGTCGGCCGACAGGAAGAAGCCGCCCAGTTGGTCGACCCGCCCGTCGCGCCACTGAAAAAACCCGCGCGTCTGGCGAATCGGATCGACGACGTACGCCACTTGCAGCGGCTGTGCGAAAAAGTTGCGGTGGATGAACAGGTCGTGACTGGACAGGAACACGCCGAAGTCCGGGTGCGTGTGGTACCAGCCGACGATGTCGAGGTCCGGGTGCAAGCAGTCGCGCTCGCGCGTGATCTCCTCCCACGAGTCATGGGTATAGGTGAAGCTCGCCTGCGTGTTCTCGTAATGTTTCGCTTCGAGCGATTTCGTCACCCAGACGAACGGCGTGCCGGTCTCGTCATCGAGGCACTCCTTGCCGAGCAGGATCCCGCCGAGCTCGACCGACGTGTCTCGCAGCGCGTGCCGCTCAATCGCGTCCGCCGCCAGGCGGTCGAGGAAGATCGGCAGGTCGATCGGGCCGGGAACTTCGTAGGCGATGCACGCAAAGCGACGGTCGCGGTCGGGGCGCGTTCGGCGCTCCGGCTCGCGCACCTTGACCTCGCCGAACACAATCTCGTCGTGGCTCAAAGACGGCTCGCCCCCGGTTCCCCTCACGGCAGCCCGTCAGGATGTTCGTCCGTGCCGCTCGAAGCTTAACCCGAGCCGTCCCAGATTATCAGGGAATGACACCGGCCGCCGCGAATTTTTGGGAAGAAGTCGCGAGCTGCGGTGCCATTATCGGGCGGGGATGAGCTGCCGACAAACGACTTCGCAATCGTCCTGCTCGCTCGTCACCGGTCCTTGCATTCCATCGCCTGTTAGACTAGTGTCTAACAAGCCTGCCCCTTGGCGGCGCCCCGGGTTTCGACCTGCGCAAGCGCCTGCAACGATCTCTTCCAGGTAACGCGACCACGGCTTTTACGTTCGCACAACCCAAGTAGCGGATTCAGCCGCTGTTCTGCCTTTTGATCGACCAGCGCCTCCTGTCCGGCGCGATATCGAAAACAGCGCGGCGTGCGAGGAGCAAGCGATGCTTTCCGAGGTCTCCCGACGCGACGCGTTCCCCTCGCTCGAGGGGATGACGTACTTGAACTCGGCGGCGGAGGGCATTCCCCCTCTCGCGGTGGGCGAGGCGTTCACGCAGTACTTCCGCGACAAGCAGCTCGGCATGGACGGCCGCGACCGGCACTTCGCCCAGTGGGAGGCCGCCAAGGCGCTCGTGGCCCGGTTCTACGGGCTATCGGCCGGCGAGGTTGGGATCTGCTCGAGCTCGTCCGAGGCCTACAATCTCGCCGCCTTGGCGCTGCGGCTCAAGCCGGGCGACGAGGTGGTGATTAACGACCTCGACTTCCCGGCCGGGGCGACCCCCTGGCTCCAGGCCGATTCCCCGGCCACCGTCAAGGTCTGGCGCGCCCGCGACGGGGCACTCCGGGTCGAAGACCTCGCCCCGCTGCTCGGACCCAAGACGCGGCTCGTGACGACGTCGCTTGTCAGCTTCTTCAACGGTTTCCGGCTCGCGTTGCCGCCGGTCGTCGAGACCGTGCACGCCCATTCCCCCGCGCTGCTGGCGGTCGACGTCACCCAGGCGCTCGGGCGCGTGCCCCTCGACCTGCGCGGGGCGGACCTGGTGGTCAGCAGCACGCACAAGTGGATCCTGGCCAGTCACGGCGGCGGTCTCGTCGGCGTTCCCTCCGCGCGGGCCGAGGCCTGGAGCGTGCCGGCGGGGGGCTGGTTCAACCTGCACGACCCGTTCGGCCCCGAACGATTCAACGCGGCCGTGAGCCGGCCGGGAGCGGCGAGCTTCACGGTGGGGATGCCCAACTTCCCGGCCGTCTACGCAATCCGGGCGGGGCTCGAGTATATCGACGGTGTCGGGGTCGAGCAGATCGACGCGGCGTGCCGTCCGCTCGTCGAGGCGTGCCTCGAAGGGATCGCCGCGCTGCCGGTCGAGCTCTTGACCCCGCGCGGCCCGGGCGAGACCGCCGGCATCCTGGCGTTCCGCCACCCGGCCGCCGACGAGATCCACCGGCGGCTCCGCGCCCACGATATCCACATCATGGCGCACGCGGGGCGACTCCGCGTTGCGATTCACGGGTATAACACCCTGGCCGACGTGGACCGGTTCCTGCGAGAATTGCGCCAGGCCGTGGCCGAGCTGGGCCGTTGAGCGCGACGTTAGGGGAGGCTCCCGCCAGTGCGAGGATCGGGCTGCTTCAGAAGGGTCGGCCGCTGCCGGCCGGCGTTTCCAGCGGGGATCCTGGCGGTCCTCGGCGCTCTCGTCGCCGGAGCCTCGGAGATCTCCCCCTCGCCGAAGGACCGGCCGGCGCTGCCGGAGGACCGGGTCCTGGTGGAGATCTGCGAACGCGGCCTCCCCGAAAAGGAGGGGTGGCCCGACCGCCCGCTCCCAGCGACCGAGCACTATGAGGCGGATGCGTTCGGCTTCTTCCGGGTCCCGCACACGTACATCGATACCGGCGTCCGCGCCGATCGGGCCAACCCGTTCCTGCTCCGAGCGACCGCCCGGGTCGATCTGCCGGCGGGGCGCCATCGCCTCTTGCTGCGCGGCCACGGCGGGTGCCGCCTGATCGTCGACGGGAAACTCGCGCTCAGCACGCCCTTCGCACCACCGATCACGGACGGCCACAACGCGATCCCCACCGATTACCTGGACCTGGGCCCCGATTTCCGCTTCGCCCCGCCGGGCAACCGTGAGGCATGGACGACCATCGTGAGCCCGGGCAGGACGCACGACGTCGTCCTCGAGACAATCGTCGGCGGCCGCAGAGGCAACGGCACGCTCCGACCCGAGCTGGGTGAGACCGTCGTGGCGCTCGCCCTCACGGGCTCCGGCTCGTTCCGGCTGCTCGCCCCCCATCGCGACGTGCCGTACACCGACGACGGCTGGCGTAAGTACGCCGAAAGCGAGGAGGCGGCCCTCCGGCGGCTCGAAGCGGAGCGCCGCGGGGCGGCGCTGGCACGGTACGGGCCCGAGCGGCAGCGGCAGCTCGAGCGGGCACGACGATGGCTCGCCTCCACGCCCGGGCCGGAGGTCCCCAAGCTCCCGCCTGGGGCCCCCGCGCAGAATGCGATCGACCACTTCCTCGCCGCCGCCTCGGCCGCGGAGGCCCGGCCCGCCGCTGCCAAGGGGACCGTGGATTTCCCGAAGCAGGTCCGCCCCATCCTCGAAGCCAAGTGCTTCGCCTGCCACCAGGGCCGCAAGGTGCGCGGGGACTTGCGGCTGGACCTCCGTGCGAGCGCCTTGGCGGGCGGCGCCTCGGGGGAGCCGGCAATCGTGCCGGGAAGGACGGACGAAAGCGCGCTGATCGCGCGGGTAACAAGTGAAGCGAAATCGGAACGGATGCCCCCGGAGGGAGAGCGGCTGTCGGCCGGCGAGGTTCAGCTCCTCCTGCGCTGGATCGACGAAGGGGCCGCGTGGACGTCGTTGCACACGCAAGACGTCACGCCATTGACGGACGATCCGGCCTTCCTGCGCCGGGTGACGCTCGACACCGTCGGGGTCATCCCGACCGAGACGGAAACACGGACGTTCTTCGCCGACCCCCGTGCCGACAAGCGCGCCCGGGCCATCGACCGGCTGCTGGCCGACCCGCGCTGGGCCGACCACTGGGTCAGTTACTGGCAGGACGTGCTGGCCGAGAACCCGAACATCCTGAACCCGACCCTGAACAACACCGGGCCGTTTCGGTGGTGGCTCTACGAGTCGCTCCTGGACAACAAGCCGGTCGATCTCTTCGTGACCGAGCTCGTGCGGATGCGCGGCAGCCTCTACCTCGGCGGACCGGCCGGGTTCGGCATGGCCTCGACGAACGACGTGCCGATGGCCGAGAAGGCCGCGATCGTCGCCAGCGCCTTCCTCGGCGTGCGAATGAAATGCGCCCGCTGCCACGACGCCCCCGCGCACGAGTCGACGCAGGAAGACCTGTTCCAGTTGGCCGCCATGCTCGCGGAACAGCCCATCACCGTGCCGAGCACGAGCAGCGTCCCGCAGGACAAGCTCCACGGCCAGGGAGGGCGCAAACCCCTCATCAAGGTGACGCTCCAGCCGGGCACCACGGTCCCGCCGGCCTGGCCCTTTCCCGACTTGAGCACCCTTTCCACCACCGACCCGCCCCTGCCTCCAGACGCGTCGCCCCGCAACCGTCTGGCCGCGCTCCTGACCGCGCCCGAGAATGAGCGGTTCGCCCAGGTGGTCGCCAACCGCGTCTGGGAACGCTTGATGGGACGTGGTCTGGTCGACCCGGTCGACGACTGGGAAAAGGGGACCCCGTCGCACCCCGAGTTGCTCCGCTACCTCGGCCGCGAGCTCGTTCGCGGCGACTACGACCTGAAGCACCTGGTCCGTTTGATCCTGAACTCGCACGCGTACCAGCGCGCTTCGGCCCCCGGCCTGACCGAGCCCGCCCCCCACTTCGCCGCCCCCGCGCGGCGGCGGCTCACGGCCGAGCAGATCGTCGACTCCCTCTTCCAGGCGACCGGCAAGGCCTTCGAGACGGAGGAGATCAACCTCGATCTCGACGCCGGCCGCGACATCAAGAACTCCCTCAGCCTGGGCAAGCCCCAGCGCGCCTGGCAGTTCGCCTCCACTTCGAACGAGCGCGACCGACCAAGCCTGTCGCTGCCGCGGGTGCAGGCCGTTGTCGACGTGCTCGAGGCGTTCGGCTGGCGGTCCGCGCGGCAGGATCCACTCACCGTCCGCGACGCGACGCCCAACCTGCTGCAGCCCGCGATCCTCGCCAACGGCCCCGTGGGGGTCTGGCTGACGCGCCTCTCCGACGACCACGGCACCGCCCGCCTGGCGCTTGAGGACCAGCCCCTGGAGACGCTCGTGGACCGGCTGTTCGTGCGGGTTCTTACCCGGTCGCCGCGCCCCGAGGAGTCAGCGGCGATCGTCGAATATCTGCATCCGGGTTACGACCAGCGCCAGGTCGAGCCGCGCCCTGGTCGGGTCGCGACCGCACCCCGCCGGCCGCCGCGCTACGTCTCCTGGTCGAACCACCTGACCGAAGAGGCCAACGCGATCAAGATCGAGCGGGAGGCCGAGGCACGGCGGGGCGATCCGCCGACCGACCGGCTGGCCCCCGCGTGGCGCGCCCGCCTCGAGGACGTGCTCTGGTCGCTGCTGAATTCGCCCGAATTCCTGTTCATGCCGTGATTCCGGAGGTCTCATGTCCGGTCCGCCTTCGTCCGCCACCCGCCGCGAGTTCCTGGCCGCCGCCACCGGCGCCCTGGCGACCGGGGCGTTTCCCGCCGCGCAGGCGTTGGGCGAGGCGGCGCCGCCGACCCGCGGCAAGGCCGAGCATTGCATCTTCGTCTGGCTCGGCGGCGGCATGTCGCAGGTCGATACATTCGACCCCAAGCGGCTCGGGGACGCGAAGGCCAAGACCCCCGGGTCCGCCTACGAGGCCATTCCGACTGCGGTGAACGGTGTCCGGGTCAGCCGCCACCTCCACCGTACGGCGGCCTTGATGGACCGGATCACCGCCGTTCGCACCGTGCACCACGAGGTGATCGACGAGCACGCGGCCGCCACGCACCGCGTCCACACGGGCCGGCCGACGACCGGGACGCTGATGTATCCGTCCCTCGGCTCGGTGGTTGCCCACGAACGCGGGCCCGCCGCGGAGGGGGTGCCCGCGTATGTGCTCATCGGCTACCCGAACGTCAGCCGCGGGCCCGGGTTCCTCGGCCCCAAGTCGGGCTACGTCTACCTGACCGACACCAAGGCCGGCCCCTCGGGATTCGCCCTGCCGGCCGACGTGACCGTGGAGCGCCAGGCGAGCCGCGAGCGCTTGCTCCGCACGCTGCGCCGGCAGTCGGCGACGGCTGCTCCCGTGGCCGAGTACGACCAGACCATCGAAGAGAGCCTGCGTCTGGCCGGTCCCAAATTCACGCGGGTCTTTCAGCTCGACGACGAGCCGGCCCTTCTCCGCGCGCGCTACGGCGGCGAGTTCGGCCAGCGCTGCCTGCTGTCGCGCCGGTTGATCGAGGCCGGCGTGCGGTTCATCGAGGTTTCGCACAACCTCGGCTTCATCAACGGCACCGGCTGGGACACCCACAACCAGGGGCAGCTCAAGCAGCACCTCCTCATCGAGGAGCTCGACTCGGCCCTGTCCGCCCTCATCACCGACCTGGAAGCGCGCGGGCTGCTCGACCGCACGTTGATCGTGGTCGGCACCGAGTTCGGCCGTCCCTCTCAGTTCGACGGTGGCGGCGGCCGGGGCCATCAGGGGGCTGCGTTCACCCTCGTGCTCGCGGGCGGAGGCCTCAGGCACCGTGGCGCCTACGGCGTGACTGACGACCTGTGCAAGAAGATCGTGGAAGACCCCGTCTCGATTCCCGACTTCCACGCCACGGTCTACGCCACGCTCGGCATCGACCCCGCCAAGTCCCTCGCCGGCGGCCCTCGCCCGGTGCCGATCACCGATGGAGGGCGTGCTCTGAAGTGCCTCCTGGTTTAGGTTCGAGGTGTGATGAGGTTGATCCGAGGACACGCACTGCCGAAGGAACAGACCAAGGCTATGGACGGCGCCTCGGCCCAGCCGATAGAATGAGTGCCGTACTCTCCACAACCGGCCCGCCCTCAGACATTCTGCTGTTCCGATCCTTCCGATTGGCATGGCAGCGACGAATGACCACGAACGAACCCGCCCGGTGATCGCGTTTGTTGGTAACAGTGCGGCTCCCGAGCCGATCCGAGGCCTTGGATCGGGCGCAGGCCGCCTGGCCCTCGTGTGAGTACCGAGAACGTCATGAAGAGCTTCTCCGGTCGATTCCTCGCAAGGCCGGTCGTCCGGGCCAGAGTGCTCGGGGGTGCCGCTTTTGCAGTCGTGGCCAGCCTCGCCATCGCGAGCGCGGCACCTGCGGCGACGCCTGACCCGGCCGGCGTCGAGTTCTTCGAGAAAAAGGTCCGTCCGCTGCTCGTCGAGCAGTGCTACTCCTGCCACTCCGCGCAGGCCAAGCGGCTCCGGGCCAACCTCTACCTCGACAGCGAGCAAGGCTGGCTGAAGGGGGGCGACCTCGGCCCCGCGGTCACACCGGGCGACCCCAAGGCCAGCCTCCTCATCACGGCCATACGTCACGAAGACGACTTGAAGATGCCCCCGAAGGGTAAGCTCAGCGACGATCAGGTCGCGGTCTTGACCCGGTGGATCGCCATGGGCGCCCCCGCGCCGCTCGCCACGACAGCGACGCCCGCCGCCGCGAAGCGGTCGATCGACCTGGCGAAGGGCCGCGAGTTCTGGGCGTTCAAACCTCCCACTGAGCCGCCGCTCCCCGCGGTTAAGAACGCCGCCTGGCCCCGGAACGGGCTCGACCGGCTCATCCTCGCCGCGCTCGAAGCGAAGGGCCTGACCCCGGCCCCCGAGGCCGACAAGCGGACCCTGATCCGCCGCGCGACGTTCGACCTTACGGGCCTTCCCCCCACGCCCGACGAGATCCAGGCGTTCCTCGCGGACAACTCCCCCGAGGCGTTCGCCAAGGTCGTGGACCGACTGCTCGACTCGCCCCACTACGGCGAGCGCTGGGGGCGACATTGGCTGGATGTGGCGCGCTACGCCGACTCCAACGGACTCGACGAGAACGTGGCCCACGGCAACGCCTGGCGCTACCGCGACTACGTCATCGCCGCCTTCAACAACGACAAGCCCTACGACCAGTTCGTCCTCGAGCAACTCGCGGGCGACCTCCTCCCAACCGAGTCGCCGGCGGCCCGGAACGAGCGCCTGATCGCCACCGGCTTCCTGTCGCTGGGACCGAAGGTGCTGGCCGAGCCGGACGAGAAGAAGATGGAGATGGACCTGGTCGACGAGCAGGTCGACACCGTCGGGCGAGCCTTCCTCGGCCTGACCCTCGGCTGCGCCCGCTGCCACGACCACAAGTTCGACCCGATCGGCACCGCCGACTACTACGGTCTCGCCGGGATCTTCAAGAGCACTCGCACCATGGAGACCTTCACAAAAGTCGCCAAGTGGTACGAGAACCCGCTCGCGTCCGACGCTGACCTCGCGCGTAAGGCCGCGTTCGATCAGGAGGTCGCCGCCAAGAAGAAGGCGATCCAGAGCCTGATCGACGACGCCAACAAACGCCTCAAGGCCGACAAGGGGGACGCGTTCACCCTGCCGAAAGATCCCGAGCCGCTCTACCCGAAAGAGACCCAGGCCGCGCTCAAGCGTCAGCGCGACGAGCTGGCCGCCTTCGAGAAGAACGCCCCCGAAATGCCCTCCGCGATGGGGGTGACTGAGGGGCAGATCGCCGACACGCAGATCCACGTCCGAGGAAGCCACACGAGCCTCGGCGCGGCCATCCCGAGGCGCGTCCCGCTCGTGCTCACCGCCGCGCAGGCGCCGGCGTTCAGCATGGCGCAAAGCGGCCGGCTCGAGCTGGCGCGATGGCTCGTCGAAGGCAACCACCCGCTGACCAGCCGGGTCATGGTCAATCGCCTCTGGCGCTGGCACTTCGGCCGGGGACTGGTCGGCAGCACCGACAACTTCGGGGCACTCGGCGAGCGCCCGAGCAACCCGCTGCTGCTCGACTGGCTGGCCCGCCAGTTCGTCGAGGGGGGCTGGTCGATCAAGTCGACGCACCGGCTGATCATGCTCTCGAGCACGTACCGGATGAGCAGCGACGACAATCCGGCCGCGGCCCGGGTCGACCCTGAGAACCGTCTCCTCGGCCGCATGAACCGACGGCGGCTCGAGGCGGAGGCGATCCGGGACGCCCTGCTGGCCGTCGGCGGCCCACTCGACCCGACCATGGGCGGATCGCTGCTTCAGGTCAAGAACCGCGCGTACTTCTTCGACCACACCTCGCGCGACACCACGGGCTACGACACAGGCCGGCGCTCGGTCTATTTACCCGTCGTCCGCAACCACCTCTACGACATGTTCGACCTGTTCGACAGCACCGACGCCAGCGTCACGAACGGCGACCGCGCCACGACGACCGTCGCCCCGCAGGCGCTGTTCATGCTCAACGGCGACCTCGTCTTGAGGTCCGCCCGCGCGCTCGCCGCCGGACTGCTCGACCGCCCCGGGCTGGATGATGCAGGGCGGGTCGCCCTCCTGTACGAACGCGCCTATGGGCGACCGCCGTCGGACGAAGAATCGAAGCGAGCCGCCACCTACCTCGAACGCCTCGGTCGCGTGCTGGCGGGCGAGGGGAAGGGGCCAATCACACGCCTTGACGTCTGGCAGGCGCTCTGCCAGGTGGTCCTGGCCTCGAACGAGTTCCTCACGATTCGTTAGCCGGGAGGATGGGACGTGGACGATCGCCGCATGGGATTGACCTCCCGACGTCAAATGCTTCGCGAGTGCGCAGCGGGGTTTGGCTCCGTGGCCCTCGCCGCGCTCCTCGCCGAGGAGTCGGCCGCCACCGCGCAGCCCGCGAACCCGCTGGCCCCGCGTGCGCCTCACTTCGCCCCCAAGGCGAAACGGGTCATCTTCCTGTTCATGAAGGGGGGCCCGTCGCACATCGACACGTTCGACCCCAAGCCACTCCTCCAGCGCGACGATGGCAAGCCCCTCCCGTTCGCCAAGCCGCGCGTGCAGTTCGCCGAGACCGGCATGCTGCTCGGCTCCCCCTGGAAATTCCGGCGCTTCGGCGAGAGCGGCATCCCCGTCAGCGAACTCTTTCCCCATGTGGCGCAGTGCGTCGATGACCTCTGCATCCTCAACTCGCTCCACGGCACCAACCCCGCACACGGCGGCGCACTCCTGAAGCTGCACACCGGGAGCGACAACTTCGTCCGCCCGTCGATGGGCTCCTGGATCACTTACGGACTCGGCTCCGAGAACCAGAACCTGCCCGGCTTCCTCACGATCTGCCCCACCCTCGCCCACGGCGGAGTTCTCAACTGGGGCTCCGCCTTCCTGCCGGCCGCGTATCAGGGGACGCCCCTCGGCAATGCCGCTGTCCCGTCGAAGGAAGCCCGCGTCCGGTTCATCAAGAACGCACAGTTTTCCCCAGGCCTTCAGCGCACCCAGCTCGACATGCTCTCCGAGCTGAACCGCGACCACCTCGGCCGCACCGGTCCCGACCAGGCCCTCGAAGGTCGCCTTGCCTCCTTCGAGCTCGCCTTCCGCATGCAGAACGAGATGCCGCTGGCCGAGGACCTCGCGGGCGAGTCCCCCGCGACCCTTCGCGCCTACGGCCTCGACGACCCGGTCACCGCGAACTTCGGCCGCCAGTGCCTGCTCGCCCGCCGCTTCGCCGAGCGCGGGGTGCGGTTCGTGCAGGTCACGCACAGCGACGCCTTCGTCCAGTGGGACCAGCACAGCGACCTGAAGCAGGGGCACGAGAAGAACGCCCGCGAAGTCGACCGCCCGATCGCCGCACTGCTCATGGACCTCAAAGCGCGCGGGCTCTTGGAGGACACGCTCGTCCTCTGGGGCGGCGAGTTCGGCCGCACCCCCACCGCTCAGGGGAAGAACGGCCGCGACCATAACCCTGAGGGGTTCACGATGTGGCTCGCCGGCGGCGGCGTGAAGCCCGGCTTCCGTTACGGCGCCACCGACGACTACGGCTATTACGCCGTCGACAACAAGATGCACATCCACGACCTGCACGCGACGATCCTGCACCTCCTGGGGGTCGACCACGAGAAGCTGACCTATCGCTACGCCGGCCGCGACTTCCGCCTGACCGACATCGCGGGGCATGTCGCGCATGAGATCGTTGCGTGATGACCCGATGACCAACGCACCCCTGGGAACGCTCGCCATGAAGTCGCTGGTTCTCTCACTGGTGGCCGCTCTCCTGTTCGCCGCGCACTGCGCCTCGGCCGCGGACGCGCCCGTCCGGGTCGGCGTTTTCGAGGTCGACGCCTCGCCCCCGATCGGCAGCCCGCTCGCCTACGACCCGACGAAGGCCATCGACACGCCGCTGAGCTGCCGGGGTATCGTGATCCTGAGCGCGGAGAAGCCGATCGTCGTTTGCGCGGTGGATTGGATCGGGATCGCCAACGGCGGGCAAAAGCTCTTCCGCGAGCGTCTGGCCGCGGCGGCCGGGACCACGCCCGACCGCGTGGCCGTCCACGCGCTCCACCAGCACGACGCCCCCTGGTGCGACTTCGCGGTCGACGACCTGCTCGCCTCCTACGGCCTTCGCGGCGTGGAGTTCGATCCCGAGTTTGCGCGCGGCGTCATTGAACGGGCCGCAGGCGCCGTGAAGAAAGCCGTCGCGGACGCGCGGACGGTCACACACCTCGGCCTGGGCGAGGCCCGGGTGCAAGAGGTCGCGTCCAACCGCCGCATTCTCGGCCCCGACGGCAAGGTCAAGTACGTCCGCTACACGGCCACGAAGGACCCGAAGATCCAGGCGTTTCCGGAGGGGGTGATCGACCCGCTCGTGAAGCTGATCGGCTTCTGGGATGGAACGCAGCCGGTCGCCGTGCTGACCTACTATGCGACCCACCCCCAAAGCTATTACCGCACCGGCAAGGCGACTCCCGACTTCCCCGGCCTGGCGCGGAATGCGAGACAAGAAGCCACGGGCGTCCCTCACATTCACTTCGACGGCGCAGGCGGGAACGTCGGCGCCGGCAAGTACAACGACGGCTCTCCCGCCATGCGCTCGGTGCTCGCGGACCGCGTGGCCGATGGCATGCGGCGGGCGCTGGAGTCGGTGCGCAAGACGCCGCTCACCGCGCAGGACGTCGGCTGGACCACGGCCCCCGTTGCGCTGCCGCTCGCGCGTTATCTGGACGAGTCGCGCCTCCAGTCCGACCTCGAGGACAAGACGCAGCCCCCCGCGAAGCGCGTCGAGGCCGCCCGCCGCCTCGTTTGGCTCCGGCGCTGCCGGGCCGGCGAGACGATCGACCTGAGCTGCCTGCGCGTCGGGCCGGCCCGCGTCGTGCACATGCCCGGCGAGCTCTTCGTCGAGTACCAGCTCGCCGCCCAGGCCATGCGCCCCGAGCTGTTCGTCGCGATGGCCGCATACGGCGAATACGCCCCGGCCTACATCGGCACGGCGATCGGCTACCAGCAAGGGGGGTACGAGACCGAGCCTCGCTCGTCGAACGTCGCCCCCGAAGTGGAAGGCGTCCTGCTCGACGGCATGCGGCACCTCCTCGACGCCGAGGGCAAAGGCCCAAAGCGGCTCGGGATCGAAGCCGCCGCCGTCGAGACGGAACAGGCGCGCAAGAGCGAAGGCACGAAGTGATCCCTTGTCGCCTGTCACTGGTAGGGTAGGTCAGCCCGCCAGGGCGACAGCCCACCGCGCACCGCCGGTAGCGAGGCTGTACGCGATGTTCGCCGTCAGCCCCAAATGGGGCGGCGAGTCCCGTACGGCCAGCCCGTCACATCACTTGCCGCCCCTCCGGGGCTTGGCAATTCTTATGCACGTGTCTCGATTCCAGGGGTTTACGCCCCTGGCCTAACGACTCAGCGCCCCTTCGGGACTGAGGACGACCTGCTTTTCGCCCATCACGCCCGCGCTCGCCGCCCGAGACCACCCGCCTACGAACGGACGTGCGGCCAAGCACGACGACAACAGCGGCGTTGTGAAACATCGCCGGTTCGACAACGCTGGGCAAGCCATCGGCTTCAAAACGCCTTCAATTGAGCGTCCATACACGTCATCTTAACGCCTCCGGATCGCCGGCCGTCAGCCAGCCGATGACCTGTTCCTCCATACGGTCCGCCATCGCTTGTTCCGGGGTCATCGCCTGCCATGCGAGTTCCTCTTTCAGAATAAGGACGAACCCGCGTTGTTCGAGCGCCAGGGCCGCTCGCTCGTGTTCCCAGAGCCGTGAGAGTCGCTGCCGCCGGACGTGCCAAGCAAGCCGCTGGACCGTTCGCAAGCGCGCGGCACGCGCCTCGTCGCGCACCTTGACGATTCGCTGCAGCTCTTTGAGCCGTGCGGCTCTTTGTTCTTCCAGGCGTTCGTCAAGCTGTCGCTCCGCGCGCATCCATGCGCTGATGCGCTCGTTGTAGACACCCAGCCTACGAATCAGCCCGATCAGTCGGAACCGGCTGGCGCCGAGCGGCTGCGCGGTCGCCTTCGCGCGGTGACGGACGCGATCTTCCACATCGTCGACGAGCGAACCGACCACGCGACCGAACGGAGGAATCATGCACCCGTCCCCGCGCCGTGACGATCATTGCTGACTCCCGGTTAGACGTCACGCAGCGCGAGGCCGTTCCCGGATTTGCGACTCGCATGACGGGGCTCCAGCACCAGCCGCGTTGACAACACCCCTCTCGTAAGCGATCGTCAACGGCCAACCACCTAACCCCTTCGTGAGCCACGCACCATGGACCAGCAGGCCGGCCGCCCGAACGGCGCTGGAGGTCAAGACTCCCGCGACTACGAGCTGATCACACTCCGTGCATTGTCCGACCGGTTTCCCGACGTCGACTCGGCGATCGCCGAGATTGCCCGCTTGACCGCGGTGCTCACGCTGCCCAAGGGGACGGTCCACGTCATCAGCGACGTGCACGGCGAGGACAAGAAACTGCGGCATGTGATCAACAACGCATCCGGCACGTTGCGCCCGCTCGTGACCAATCTCTTCGCGCCAAGACTGACCCCGGAAGAGCTCCAGGAATTCTTGACCTTGATCTTCTACCCGGCGGAGGTGGTCGCACGGCTGGAGCAGACGCTCACCGCTCCCGAACAGGTGCGGTCGTACTGCACCCGCGCGCTGCGCCACGAGTTCGAGCTGGTCCGGGTGCTCGCCGCGCGCTACTCCCTCAAGCGCGCCATGGAGGTGTTTCCCGCGGAGTACCGCGAGCTCATGGCCGAGATGCTGCACGCGCCGACGACGGAGCGCGACGAGGCGTTCGTCGAGGCCATCGTCGCCGAGCTGCTCCGGCACGGCCGGGCGTTGCACCTCGTGCACATCACCGCACGGCTCGTGCGCAACCTCGCGATCTCCGAGCTGATCATCGGCGGCGATTGCTGGGACCGCGGCCCGCGCGGGGACCGCGTCGTCGACTACCTCCGCCAGCAGCCGAACGTCTCGTTCATCTGGGGCAACCACGACGCCGCATGGCTCGGCGCGGCCCTGGGCCACGAAGCGCTGATCTGCCACGTCCTTCGCGTCTCGCTCCGCTACCGCCGCCTCGGTCAGCTCGACGAAGGGTATAGCATCCCCCTCACGCCGCTGGAGCACCTGGCCCGCACGGTCTATGCCGACGACCCCGCGGACAACTTCGTACCCGGCGAGAGCGGCATGCGGCCCGACCTGCTCGTCGCCCGGATGCAAAAAGCGGCCGCGGTCATGCAGTTCAAGCTCGAAGGCAAGACCATCGCCCGCAACCCGCAGTGGCAAATGGAGCACCGCCGCCTGCTGCACCGCATCGACCACACCCGGGGGACCATCGAGGTCGACGGCGTCCACTATCCCCTGAGCGACACGCTCCTCCCCACGGTCGATCCCGCCGACCCCTATGAATTGTCCCCCGAAGAACGGCGCTGCATGGACCGCCTGCGCGGGTCGTTCCTGGCCAGCCAGAAGCTCTGGGAGCACATGCAGTACCTGGTCCGTCAGGGCTCGATGTACCTCAAGCGCGACGGCTGCCTGATCTTCCACGGCTGTGTCCCGGTCGACCGGAGCGGCGAGTTCCTCGCCATGACCGTCGACGGCCAGCCCCTCGGCGGCCGCGCGCTCTTCGACGCGATCGATACCGTGATCCTTCGCGCGGTTGAAACGAAGGCCATCAAGGACCTCGACCTGCTCTGGTATTTGTGGAGCGGCGACCGCTCGCCGCTCTTCGGCAAGGACCGGATCACCACCCTGGAACGCGACTTCATCGCCGACCCCGCCACACACCACGAGACGAAGAACCCGTACTTCGAGCTCATCCACGAGGCTTGGTTCTGCGACAAGGTCCTCGCGGAGTTCGGCGTGAACCCGGCCGACGGCCTGATCGTCAACGGTCACGTGCCGGTCAAGATCGAAAAGGGGGAGAACCCGATCAAGCGCAGCGGCAAGGCGATCACAATCGATGGCGCCTTCTCCGAGGCCTATGGCGACCACGGCTATACGTTAGTGCTCGAAGCCGACCGCACAATTCTGGCCGAACACTCGCACTTCGAGTCGGTCGAGTCAGCCGTGCGAGACGGCGTGGACATCATTCCCAAGGTCACCGTCGTCCGAAGCTGGGACCGCCCCCGCCGCATGGCCGACACCGAGCGAGGAGCCCAGATCCGTTGCGAGATCCAGTTGCTCGAGCGCTTGATCCAGGCCTATCGCAGCAACGACCTGCGCCCACAAAAGCCTGCCATTCCCGGGGCGGACCTGGCGAGGGTTTGAGCGCCACCGGCGCGTTTCATGCACCCGACGGGATGCAGTCCCGCCACTCCCCGTCGGCGTCGAGGATCTGGTGCGGCCGGAACCGCGCCTTGTACTCGAGCGACGGGCAACCGGCGACACAGTAGCCCAGGTATACGTGCGGCAGCGCGAGGGCCAAGGCCCGGTCGATCAGACTCAGTACGTTCCACGTGCCGAGCGAGCGCTCGCGGTGCGCAGGTTCATAGCCGAAATAGATCGCCGAGAGGCCCCCCGGCAGGTCGTCGACGTAGCCGATGCCGACAAGCGCGCCGTCCAGGTAGTAGCACCACTCCTGCGTCGGAAACGGGTTGTCGACAAAGCGCGCGACGTAGTCCGCCGCGGTGTCGCGAGGGTGGACCGGCCAGCCCCGGACCTCGGACCGTTCGTCGTGGAACCGGTCGAAGAGCGCCATTTTGGCCCGCGTCACCGCGGGAGCACCGATTTCGAGTCGGACCGCTCCTTCGTTGGTCTTACGACACCGGCGCTGGCCGCGGTCGGGCTCGAAGCGTCTCGGGTCGATCCGTAACGACTGGCAGGCCGAGCACGACGGGCAGCGAGGACGGAAGAGCGTGCGTCCGAAGCGCCTCCAGCCCGCGAGCAAGTAGGCCATGTACTCGTCGCGGTCGAGCGCGGCGACGTACATGTATTCCTTCCGGGCGGTCCGACCGGGCAAGTAGGCGCAGCCGCCGGGCGTCTCCTTGCCGCGAACGATGGTCTTCATCGAGAGGCTCCGCGAGGCCGCCGGGAATCTGCGCGGGCGGAATCGATTCCACCATACCGCAATCTCGGGCGAGCTCGCAGCGCCAGGAATGATGGGCGACGTGCTGGTAGCGAGGGGCGCGAGCCCATGGAAAAGGAGCGCGGAGCCGACACCCCTTGAGTCCCGGAGGAGACGCTGAGAACGACGTTCTCGTACGATGAACGCGCTCGGCGGATTTCAAAGTTCCTAACGGCCGTCAAGCCCCCCCACAACCTGGTAACGCGACCGATATTCCGTAGGCGTCTGGGCGAACTGCTTGCGAAACTGTTTCGTGAAATAGCTCTGGTCGTAGAAGCCGCAGGCCGACGCGATTTCGGCCACGCTCCGGTCGCTGGTCGTGAGGGCCTGCGAAGCGGCGTTGATGCGCACGCGCAGGACGTATTGCATCGGGGTCATCTGGTAGAGCCGTTTGAAGCGGCGGTCGAACTGGCTCACCGAGAGATGTGTCAGGTCGGCGAGCTGCGCCACTTCGATCGGCTCGGCATAGTGGCGCAAGACGTAGGCGATCGCTTCGTCCATCTCACGGTACGGGCGGATCAAGGATTCGGCCTTCTCCAGGTCGCGCATCACACCCGCGATGCCGATCACCCGGCCCGCGGCGTCGAAGAGGGGCATCTTGCTCGAGATGAACCATTTGAGCTCCTCCCCCTTGCCGGGGACGAGCCAGATCTGGTTCGGCAAAGGGCGGGCGCTCTGCATCACGCGGCGGTCCTCGGCGATGTACTGGTCGGCCAGGTGCTGCGGATGAATGTCGCGGTCGCAGAGCCCGAGCATGTCAGCCTCCGACTCATAACCCCGCAGCCTCCAGAGCGCTTCGTTGACCTTCACGAACCGGCTCCGGCGGTCCTTGACGTACAGGTAGACGTCGGCCAAAAACTCGAACAGCGGCGTGAGCGCCAGGCTGCTCTCGAGTTTGTCGAAAAACCGTCGCTGAAACCGATAAGAGTCGGGCATGCGCAAATAATACCAATGAACGCGGACAAACTCCTAGTCCGGGATCGTTCCAACCAGTATGCTGGCCCAAAGTGAGGTGTCCTCAAGACGTGTACCCGCCTGCCCGCGCATTCCATCCCGGCGACGTTCCTTCAGGGGTCGAACAGGAGTTCTCGCATGCTCACGTTCACCGGCAAGGGCCGGACCTCGACTTGCGATGGCGCAACCCGGCGCGACTTCTTGCAGGTCGGCACGCTCGGGGCCATCGGCTTCGGCCTCCCCCAGTGGTTCGCGGCCCAGGCCGCCGGCGCGGTCAAGCCGGACGCCGGCGACCGTGCGTGCATCATGATCTTCAACCTCGGCGCGCCCAGCAACATGGACCTCTGGGACATGAAGCCCGACGCGCCCGCCGAGGTGCGGGGCCCGTTCAAGCCGATCGCCACCAAGTCACCCGCGATCCAGGTCTCCGAGATCCTGCCCCGGCACGCCGCGATCGCCGACAAACTCTCGCTCGTGCGCTCGGTCCACCATAGCGGCGCGGCCGTGCACGACGCCGGCTGGCAGATGATGCAGACCGGCCGGCTGTTCACCGGCGGGATCAACAGCCCCCACATCGGCTCGGTCGTCAGCTATCTCGAAGGGCGTAAGACCGACCTGCCCCCCTTCGTCGTGCTCCCCGAGCTGATGGGGCGCGGCGGCGGCAACCTGCCCAACGGCCAGGCCGGCGGCTTCCTGGGCAAGGCGCACGACCCGTTCTCACTCAACGCCGACCCTTCCAAGCCGGGCTTCCGCGTGCCTGACCTCCTCCCGCCCAAGGAGATCGGCAGCGTCCGCCTCGACCGCCGGCGCAGGATCCGCGAGCTAGTCGACGACGCCGTCTCCACCTTCGAGGCCTCCGAAAACGCGGCGCTCCTGGACGGCAACTTCCAATCGGCCTTCCGATTGATGACGAGCCCACAAGCGCGCGAGGCGTTCGACCTCGCCAAGGAAGAAACGAAGACCCGCGAACGGTACGGCATGTCCCGCTTCGGCCAGTGCTGCCTCCTGGCGCGGCGGCTCGTGGAGAGCGGCGTGCGGTTCGTGACGATCAACGCCTTCCTGACCGTGTTCGACGAGATCACGTGGGACATTCACGGCTCGAAGCCGTTCACCTCGATCGAGGGAATGCGCGACATCGTCTGCCCGATGTACGACCAGGCCTACACGGCCCTCGTCGAGGACCTCGCGCAGCGGAACCTGCTCGACACGACGCTCGTCTGCAACATGGCCGAGTTCGGGCGCACCCCTCGCGTGAACCCCGCCGGTGGTCGCGACCACTGGCCGCTCTGCTACACCGTGGGCTTCGCCGGCGGCGGCGTCCAGGGAGGCCGGGTCGTCGGGGCCAGCGACCCGATCGGCGCCGTGCCGGCCGACCGCCCGGTCGAGCCGGCCGACATCGCCGCGACGATTTTCCACAGCCTCGGCCTCAACCTCGAAACCAAGCTCCCCGGGCCCGCCGGCCGTCCATTCCCCCTGGTCGATTTCGGTCACCGTGAGATCCAAGAACTCTTTTAAACCAATGATCCGCCACACGGCCAGAGATTCTGGTTATCGTTGGGTAGCCGAGGGCTCTTCGGCATCGGACGCCGCGCGGCAGCCAATCCACGCCGCCGGCGAATACCATTCTCGTAGCGTCGTTGACAGCTCCGAAGGGGGCACAATGCGACAGGCTGGGGCAGGGCCCCAGGACCAACGCCGCTTCGATCTCTTGTTTTTATCCCGAGCCCTGAAACGGCGTGCGGTGCCCACTGGGGCAACGCCCCACGATCGCGCATTCCGCCCCTTCACGGCTCGGGATCGCGTTGTCTCGTCCCATCCCGGGTCGTTGCCGCGGGCTTTCACATCATGCCCCTTCAGGGCTGCGAATATTCTTACTCGATCCGAATTATGGGGCGTTGTCCCACGCTTTTGCATCGCGCCCCGTTCGGGGCCAAGAGCCCACGAGGTAACGCGCGTGAAAACCCGATACGTATTCGCCCTTTTTGGGATCGTTCTGTCCTGGCTCGCCTCGGCCGTGAGTGCCCGGGCGGCCGAAAGCGTTGTCCTGTTCCCGACGGAGTGCGCGCTCAGCACGCCGCAGAGCCGGCAGCGATTGATCGTGCAGGAGATGGAGCGAGGCGAAGTCGGACGCCAGGTCGTCTCGGGCGTCGAATGGTCGTCGAGCGACCCCAACGTCGCCACGGTCGCCGACGGCGTGGTGACTCCCGTCCACGACGGCCAGGCCACGATCACCGCCAAGGCCGGCGGACAGACCGCGACGGCCAAGATCGCGGTCAGCGGCACGAGTCTGCCGTTCGCCTGGGGCTTCCGCGACCATGTGGAGCCGGTGCTGGCGAAGCTGGGCTGCAACTCGGGTGCGTGCCACGGCGCCCTCGCAGGGAAGGGGGGGTTCCGGTTGTCGCTCCGGGGCTATGACCCGGCCACCGATCACTTCAACATCGTCAAGCAGGACCGCGGCCGGCGCGTCGAGCTCAGCGACCCGGGGCGAAGCCTCTTTCTCGCAAAGCCGTCCGGCGCGATCGCCCACAAAGGGGGCGTGAAGTTCGCGACCGACTCGCTCGAGTACCGCATCCTCTCCCAGTGGATCGGCGCGGGGGCGCCCCCGCCGAATGATGCTGATTCCCGCGTCGACAGGCTGGAGATCCTGCCGGTCCGCTCGGTCCAGCGCGTCGGGCAGAGCCAGCAGGTCCTCGTTCGCGTCCGCTACACCGACGGGCGGGCGGAAGACGTCACCCGCTGGGTCAAGTGGTCGTCGGCCGACGAGTCGGTCTGCCGGGTCGACGACGAGGGGAAGACCCAGGTGATCGGCCCCGGCGAGGGGTCAATCGTCGCCTGGTACGCGAGCAAGCTGGCGATCGCCCGCGTCACCGTTCCCTACGAGGGCCAGCCGGCCGGTGCGGGCACAGTGGTCGACCGCCGGAAGGCGCGGAACTTCATCGACGAGCAGGTCGACAAGCAACTGGCGCGGCTCAACCTGCCCGCTTCGCCCGCGTGCAGCGACGCTGAGTTCGTGCGCAGGGCGTACGTCGACACCATCGGTCGCCTGCCGTCCGTGGAAGAGGCCAGGGCCTTCCTCGCTGACCCCGCACCAGCGCGGCGCGACGCATTGATCGACCGGCTGCTCGGCCTGCCGGAGTTCAGCGACTACTGGACCTACAAGTGGTCCGACCTGCTGATGCTCAACGGCACGCGGCTGCGTCCCGAAGCGCTCAAGACGTACTACCAGTGGATCCACAAGCAGGTGGCCGACGGCGTCCCCTGGGACCGGTTCGTCCGCGCAATCGTCACCGCCACCGGTGAGAGCGTCGAGAACGGCCCCACGAACTTCTACGCGCTCAGCCAGTCGCCCGAAGATATGACGGAAAACGTCAGCCAGGCATTCCTGGGGCTGTCGATCGCCTGTGCCAAGTGCCACAACCACCCGCTCGAGAAATGGACCAACGACCAGTACTACGGGATGGCCAGCCTGTTCGCGCGGGTGAAGGCCAAAGGGTGGGGCGGCGAAGGACGCAGCGGGGACGGCCGGCGCACGCTCTACGTGGCCGAGTCGGGTGAGCTCGTCCAGCCGAGGACCGGCAAGCCGCAGCCGCCGACACCGCTCGACGGCCAACCGCTCAGCTTCGACGATCCGGCCGACCGCCGCGCGAGCCTCGCGCGGTGGCTCACCGCGCCCGAGAACCCGTACTTCGCCCGGTCGGTCACCAACCGCATCTGGGCCAACTATTTCAACGTCGGGCTGGTCGAAAAGGTCGACGACATGCGGGTCTCGAACCCCGCCAGCAACGACGCTCTCCTCTCGGCCGCGGCCGACTACGTCGTGCAGCACAAGTTCGACCTCAAGGCGCTCATGCGGGCCATCCTCCAGTCGAACGCCTATCAGCGCTCCAGCCGGCCGCTCCCCGGCAACCGCCTCGACCACCGCTTCTATTCGCACTATTACCCCCGGCGCATGATGGCCGAGGTGCTGCACGACGCGATCGTGCAGGTGACCGAAGTCCCGACCAAGTTCGACTCCATCGGTTTCCCCGGCGCGGACCGGCAGATGACCGACTTCTACCCGCTCGGTACGCGTGCCGTGCAACTGTACGACGCCGCCGTCGAAAACTACTTCCTCCAGACGTTCGGCCGCAACCCGCGCCGGATCGTCTGCGAGTGCGAGCGGTCCGACGAGCCGACGATGGTGCAGGTGCTGCACCTCTCCAACGGTGCCACCCTCAACGAGAAGCTCCACGCGCCGGGCAACCGGCTCCACAAGCTGCTCAAGCTCCGTAGCGAGGGGATGTCGAGCGCGGCGCTCATCGACGAGCTCTACATGGCGTGCCTCTCGCGCTTCCCGACCGAGGCCGAGCGGCAACACCTGCTCGACCTCCTGCCACCGCCCGGCACGCCCAGCGAGGGCGAGATTGTCGAAGACATGTTCTGGGGCCTGATGAGCAGCCGGGAGTTTCTGTTTAACCATTAATTTTGATCGACGCGGCCGTTTTTGTAGGGTGCATGCAATCCACCGGTGCATTGCATGCACCTCAACATAATATGAACTCATATTTCATTATTGAGGATTCATCCCCATGTCGAGGCTGATGATCCTGGCAATCCTCGTCGCCGCAGCCCCGGTCCACGGGGCCGACGAGCAATCAGCGCCCGATTACGCCGCGCAGGTCGCTCCCATCTTCAAGAAGTACTGCGCGGGCTGCCACAACGACGAGGATCACGAGGGCAAGTTCTCGCTCGAAAGCTACACCTCGCTGCAGAGCGGGACCGGGCACGGCCCTGCAATCTTGCCCGGCGACGCGAAGGGAAGCCGCATCATCCGCGTCTTGACGGGTGCGGCGAAGCCGTTGATGCCGCCGAAAGACGAGCCGCGGCCCGGCAGCGACGAGGTCGCGCTCATCCAGGCCTGGATCGATTCGGGCGCGAAAGGTCCGCAGGGGGAGGCCCCCGACCGGCTCGCCCTGATCGTCCCCAAGGTCCCTGCGCACGCCAAAATTCGGCCGGTCGTCGCGCTGGACGCGACGCACGACGGCCGCTGGCTGGCCGTGGCGCGCGGAGCCGAGGTGGGCCTCTACGGCGGACACGCGCCGCGCACCGATGCGCCGGAGCGTACTCTGGGCCGATTCCCCGGCAAG
>JARLIH010000416.1 GCA_031291845.1 Isosphaeraceae bacterium
AGATGATCCGGAACGTCGTTCCCCGGTCTTTACCCTCGCTCTCGGCGACCAGGGTCCCGCCGTGCGACTCGACGATGCCTCGGCAGATCGCCAGCCCCAGCCCGAGGCCGCCGAACTTGCGGGTGATCTTGGTTTCGCCCTGCTGGAACGGGTCGAAGATCAAGGGCATGATCTCGGGCTCGATCCCGATGCCCGTGTCGGTGACCTCGATGACCAGTTGCGCGCCGCCGTGGCCGGGTTGGTTGCGGGTGCGGATCGTGATCGTGCCGCGGCCAGGCGTGAACTTGACGGCGTTCTTGACCAGGTTCCAGATCACCTGCTGGAAGCGCGCGGGGTCGGCGTTGAGGTAGTGCTCCTGCGCTCCCAGGTGCATGTCGAGGCGGAGCTCCTTGCCGAACACCTCGCTCTGGCAAATCTGGATGGCCTGGCGGATGAGGGTGTGGCAGTCGGCGACCTCCCAGTGCAGAGGCATCTTGCCGCGCACGATGCGCATCACGTCCAGGAGGTCGTCGATGAGCCTGGCCTGGAGGTTAACATTGTCGCGGATCATCTCGAGGGTGGGTCGGAAATCGTCGGGCGGCGTGGGGCGGTCGAGCATCGACGAGGCCGCGAGCAGGATCGGGTTGAGCGGGGTCCGGAGCTCGTGGCTCAAGACGGCGAGGAACTGGGTCTTGGCGTTGTTCGCTTCCTGGGCTTCGGCCAGCAGCCGTTCCCGCTCCTCCTCGTGGCGTCTGCGCTCGGTGATATCCCGGGAGACGGCCAGCAGACGATGCGGTTTGCCTTCGCTATCGAGGATCGGCGTGACGACCACGTCCCACCACTTGGGCGTCCCGGCCCTGGTCGACCGGTATCCCTGGAACGAGCCGACGCCCCCCGTCAAGGCGAGGGAGACCGCGAGCGCGGCCGCCTCGCGTTCTTTGCCCGACCAGAATTCGACCCAGGGCTTCCCTATGACGTCGCCCAGGTCGCAGATTTCCAGCATGCGCTGGCCGGTGGCGCTGATGGTGATGAGCCGCCCGTCCAGGTCCAGCTCCTTGATGCAGTCGCGGCTGCTCTCGATCAGCGCTTGAAGATGGCGCCGTTCCGCGTCGAGTTGCGCGATGAGCCGGTCCCGCTCGGCCTCCGCCTGCTTGCGGTCGTCGATGTCGGTGTTGGTGCCGAACCAACGGACGATTCGCCCCTGGTCGTCGCGCACCGGCACGGCACGCGAGAGGTGCCAGCGCATCGCGCCATCGTGCCGGCGCAACGGGAAAATATCCTCCCAGGGCTCGCCGCTGGCGAGCGCTTCCTTGAACTTCGTCAATACCCGTGGCAGCTCGGCGGGGTCATGGACCGACTGCCAGCCCCAGCCCTCCATGTCCTCGGCGGATGTGCCGGTGTATTCGTACCAGCGCTTGTTGTACCAGAAGATGAATCCGTCCGGCCGGGTCATCCACGCGAGTTGAGGGATCGAGTCGGCGAGCGTGCGGAACTGTCGCTCCCCCTCGCGCAGGGCCTCTTCCTGGCGCCTGCGGACGGTGGCGTCTCGGAAGTACACCGCCAGTCCGTCGGCCGACGGGTAGGCGTAAACCTCGTACCAGCGCTCGTGCGGCGGGTAGAACGCCTCAAAGGTGACGGTCACGCCATCGCCCATCGCCCGCCGGAAACCGCGTTCGAACTCGGTACCGAGCGCGGGGGGGAACTCGTCCCAAAATTCCTTGCCGAGCAGGTCATCCCGGGCGCGCCCGAGCAGGACTTCGGCCTGCCCGTTGACGTACGTGAACCGCCAGTCCCGGTCGAGGGCGAAAAAGGCGTCGGTGATGCTCTCCAGGATCGTCCTGTGCCGCTCCGCGCTCTCTTGCACGAGCCGCTGGGCAGCACGTTCCTCGGTGACGTCCCGGAAGACCATCACGACGCCCGCGACGTCGCCCTGATCGCCCCGGATAGGGGCCGCGCTGTCTTCGATCGGGGTCTCGTTCCCTTGCTTCGAGATCAGGATGGTGTGGTTGGCCAGACCGACGATCGTGCCCTCGCGGATGACCCGGGCGACTGGGTGCTCGGCGGGTTGCCGCGTCAATTCATTGATGATGTGGAACACGTCCTCGATGGGTCGGCCCGCGGCCTCGTCCTGCGGCCAGCCCGTGAGGGCCTCCGCGATCGGGTTCATGAAGCGGACGCGGCCCCGCTCGTCGGTGGCGATGACCGCATCACCGACGCTCGTGAGGGTGGTCGCCAGCCATGACTCGCTTTCAGCGAGAGCTTCGGCGGCTTGCTTGCGTTCGATGCCGAGCGCAATCCCCTTGGCGACCGACTCCATGGCCTTCAGAGCGGCTTCCGAGATTGGGTGGCGGGCGAACATGGCCCAGACGCCGATCAGCCGGTCTTCGACGATGAGCGGGTAGCCGGCGAAGGCGACCATCCCCTCCCGCTCGGCCCAGTCCTGGGCGGGAACCCGTGGGTCGCCGAGCACGGCATTGGTCAGGTGCGGTCGCCGTTCCTGGGCGATCAGGCCGATCTTGTGCTGGCCGACCGGGACACGGGAGTGCGGCCCGTCGAGGTGCGTGTAGATCCCCGCGCTGGCGCGGAGTTCCAGCACGTCCCCGGCCTCGTTCAGCGTCCAGATCCGGGCGAAGGCTGCGTCGAGGTGCCGCACGGTTTGCTCAGCGGTCCGGTTGAGCATTTCACCGAGCGACGTGCTCTCGGTGAGGGCGAGGGCGACGTCCCTGCCGAACTCGGCGAGCCGCGTCTGTTCGGCGATGGCTTGTTCGTACCGTTTTCGCTCGCTGATGTCCCTCAGGTAGGCTGTGAACGAAGGAGGCCCATCGGTCGCGATCGGCGTGATCGCCAGCTCGATGGGGAACTCCGTCCCGTCGGCCCGCAGGGCCGTGATCTCGATCCGACGGCCCAGCACGGGGCCTTCCCCAGTGGCGAGGTAATGGGACAGACCCTTGCGGTGGGCGTCACGGAGCGGCGGTGGAATAAGCAGGTCGCACATGTCCCGGCCGAGCACGTCGCCGCGGGGATACCCGAAGGTCGCCTCGGCGGCCGGGTTCCACTCGACCACCTTCCCCTCGTCGTCGATGCTGACGATGCCGTCGAGGGCCGAGGCCAGGATGGCCGCCTTGCGGGCCTCGCTGCCCCGCAGGGCGTTCTCGGCCTTTCGGGCGTCGGTCACGTCCCGGAAGACCATCACGACGCCGACGACGTCTCCCTTATCGTTCCGGATCGGCGCGGCACTGTCTTCGATGGGGGTCTCGGCGCCTCCCCGGGTGACCAGGACGGTGTGATTCGCGAGGCCGACGATCACACCCTCGCGGATGACCCGGGCGACCGGGTGCTCGGCGGGCTGCCGGGTGTCTTCGTTGATGATCTCGAAGACGGTTTCCATCGGCCGGCCCACCGCCTCGGCCTGCGGCCAGCCCGTGAGCGTCTGGGCGATCGGGTTCATGAAGCGGACGTGGCCCCGCTCGTCGGTGGCGATGACCGCGTCGCCGATGCTGCTCAGCGTCGTCGCGAGCCAGGCCTCGCTCCGCCGGATCGCCGCCGCCGCCTCCTCCCGCTCCCTGGCCTCTCGGCGCTGGAGGGACGTGACGCCCACGAGCAGAAGTAGCGAGATGCCGGTCGTCAGCGTGAACGTGACGACGGTCCGCCAGACCCCCGACTGTGACGCCGCGACAGCGGCCGCCAGTTGGCGGTCTTCGTCCGCCTGGAGTTCGGCGACGACCTTACGGGCCTGCCCCATCACGTTTTTGCCGCGATCGGTCTGAACGACCTCGAGCGCGGCCTCGAGATTCCCCGCGCGCCGGAGCGCGATGGTCTCCCGGAGCTCGGTCATCTTCTCGGCGGCGAACCGGCCGACTTCGTCGATGCGGGCCTGCCGATCGCGGTCCCCCGAGGCAAGCGTTCGCAAGCGTGCAAGGTCCGCCTCCAACCCCGAGGCCGCGGTCTCGTAGGGCGCCAGATAGTCCTCTCGCCCCGTCAGCAGATAGCCCCGCTGTCCGGTCTCGGCGTCTTTGAGGACGGAGAGGGTGCGTTCGAGCTCGGTGATGAACTGTCGGGAATCATCGACTCGGCTGTTACTGGCGTGGACCGTCCTCAGGCTGGAGTAGACCAGCACGGCGTCGATCACGAGGATTCCCAGGAACAGCCAGGGACCCGTGGACGCGATCGCCCGCGTGAACCGCTTCATCGGTCATCTCTCAGGGAAAACGGGCCGTCCCTTGGTGCAGGCCGGCGCGTTGGCTTGATCACAAGGTCGATGCCGTCGGGCCCGCTCATCGGATCGGGCTCAGGCCGCTGACGCTTGCGCGAACCGCGGCACGCTCCAGCCGAATCGCATGCGAGCAACCCTTGACGTGCGGCCGCAAGGGCCTTGCTCGAAGATTCGTGCCCCGTGTCGTGCTCGGAAACGTCCCGTTTCTTCATCGCGCGTACGTCAAGCGAGAGCACCACTTCCTATCGCGGTACAGAATTGCTGCCGATGCCGTGGCGGACCTCATGTTCCACTGAGGGCTCCCTCGGGCGCAGAGAAGTATGATAGCCGATATGGGGCGCTCGCTCCAAGTGCTGCGCCGTGCACGAACACCGGACGAGGCCTGCGCTTTTCGCGCCAATCGACGTGTTGTTGCGCTCGGGGTCTGGGCTGGACAGCCTCTCGCTTCGTGCGGTGGGTGGGTGGACAGAAGATCATTTTTAGAGCGTTGTCGAAGTGTAAACTGCACCGATTTTTCGTAGAGTAACGGTCGGGGGCGGCCGTTGGCCGGCTGCGGCGGTGGAAAAGCCGTCCATCGAGCGCAACCGTGGGCTTGCCAGACCGGCCCCGCTGCTTTCCACTAGGATCAGCGGCGTCCTAGAGTTGCTTGGCGCGGATTCCTTACCGGTGCCTCTGGCGCTGAGCCCGGCCCGAATCGACCGTGGGGATTGGTCCATGAATCCGACCGTTTTCGCCATGCGGCGCCCGGTCACGACGCTCATGCTGGTCGTGGCCCTGATCAGCGGCGGCGTGCTCGCGCTCAACCGCATGCGGGTGGACATCTTCCCGTCGCTCAACACGCCGAAAATCTACGTCTTCCTCGACTACGTCGGCATGAGCCCCGCCCAGATGGAGGGGTTCATCGTCAATCAGCTCGAGCTGTACTTCCAGTATGTCGACGGGATCCAGGACATCGACACGCGGAACATCCAGCAGGTCTCTCTCTGCGAGCTGTCGTTTTTCCCCGGCACGGACATGGGCCAGGCGATGGCGCAGGTCGTGGCAATGTCCGACCGCGCGATGTCATGGATGCCGAAGGGGACGCTCCCCCCGATGATCATGCGGATGGACGCCGGCAGCGTGCCGGTGGGTTACCTCGTCCTGGAGAGCAAGAAGACCTCGCTGGGGCGGATGGGGGACCTCGCGCAGAACGTGATCCGGCCGCTGGTGCAGAAATACGTTCCGGGCACGGTCGCGATCTCACCGTTCGGGCCGAACATGAGGTCGATCCTCGTCAACGTCGATCCTGACAAGCTCCGGGCTTACAACCTCACGCCGCAGCACGTCGTCGAGGCCCTGGCGAAGGGGAACTCGGTGGTCCCGGCGGGGAACGCGTACGTCAAGGACTCGATGCCGATCGTCTCGAACAACGCGACCGTCGTCGATATTCGCAAGCTGGGCAGCATCCCGATTCGGATGGAACAGAACGTTTACCTGCGGGACGTGGCGAAGATCGAGGACGACACGGACATCACCTATGGCTACGCGCTCGTCAACGGGAAGAAGTCGGTCTACCTGCCGATCATCAAGAAGGATACGGCCTCGACGCTCATCGTGGTGGCCGACATTCGCAAGTCGATGAAGCTGTTCCAGGACGTCGTGCCCAAGGACGTGACGGTGAGCTTCGAATTCGACGAGTCGCCAACCGTCCTGCAGGCGGTCAAGAGCGTGGCGAGCGAAGGCATGATCGGCGCCACGCTGACGGGGCTCATGATCCTGTTGTTCCTGCGCGACCCCCGGAGCGTAGTGGTCGTCGTGGCGAACATCCCGCTGGCGCTCCTGGGTTCGCTGCTCGGGCTTTGGCTGACGGGGAACACGATCAACATCATGTCGCTCGGCGGCATGGCGCTGGCGATTGGGATTCTCGTGGACGAGTCGACGGTGACGGTCGAGAACGTGCACGTTCAGATGCAGCGGACGGAGAATATCGCGTCGGCCGTGCTGCACGGCAGTCTCATCACGGCCGTGCCGAGGCTCCTGGCGCTCTTCTGTATCTTGTCGGTGTTCATCCCGGCGTTCATCATGGGAGACCCGCTACGGTCGCTCTTCATGCCGCTGACCCTGGGCGTCGGGTTCGCGATGATCTCGTCCTACATGCTCTCGAGCACGTTCGTGCCGATCATGTGCGTGAAATTGCTAAAGCACATGAAGCACGGCGCGGAAGATGAGGGGTTGTTCGGCCGGGTGCTGACGGGTTATCGCAAATTCGTCGGCGCGTCGGTTCGCTACCGCCTGCTGGTGGTCCCGCTTTACCTGCTCGCCTGCGCGCTCGTGCTGGGGGTGCTGGGGATGCAGGTCGGCACCGAGCTGTTCCCGCAGATTGACTCGGGTGAGTTCGTGCTGCGGTTCCGGCCGCCGCCCGGGTCGCACTTCGAGCTCACGCGGCAGATGGCGGTGAAATGCCTGGAGGAGATCGAGCACGAGGCGAAGAAGGAAAACGTGGTGATCACCATGGGCTTCGTCGGGCAGGTCGCGCCGAACTTCGGTATCGACAACATGCTGTTGTTCATGCGAGGGCCCGACGACGGCCAGCTTCGCGTGGCGCTGCGGGAGGGGAGCGGGATCAAGCTCGCCGAGTTCCGCGAGCGCCTGCGGAAGGTCTTGCCCGAGCGGGTGATTCCGTGGCTGGTCGACCGGCTCGAGCAAGGCGGCTTGACCCGGGCCGAGGCGGCGCGCCAGGCCAAGCTGTCGACGTTCGGGTTCGAGCCGGGCGACATCGTGACCGACGTCATGAGCTTCGGCTCGATGACGCCGATCGCGGTCCGGGTGATCGGCACCGACATGAGCGTGATCCGGCAGCACGCGAACCGGATCGCGAGCGAGATGAAGCGCATCCCTTATTTGCGCGACATCCAGTTCGAGCAGACGCTCGACTACCCGGCCATCGACGTTGACATCGACCGTGAGAAGGCAGGCCTGAGCGGGGTGAAGGTCGAGGACGTGGGGAAGGTGCTCGTCATGGGGACGTCGTCGACCCGTTTCAGCTCGCTCAACTACTGGGTCGACGTGAATACGGGCTTCGACTACCTGGTCGAGGTCCTGGTGCCGCCGGGCCGGATGAACTCGTCGCAGGACGTCGGGGCCTTGCCGCTCGACTCGGTCAACCCGCTGGTGAACCTAATGATCCGGGATGTGGCGACGGTCAAGGAGAGCGTACAGCCCGGCGAGTTCGACCGCTCGATGTCGCAGCGTTACCTGACGCTGACGGCGAACGTCGAGGGGGAGGACATGGGGCGTGCCTCGCGGCAGGTCGCGCAGGCGATCGCGGCGGCCGGCGAACCCCCGCGCGGCGTGCGGGTGATTCCGCTGGGCCAGCTCCCGCCGATGATTGAGATGTTTGAGGCCCTGGGATCCGGGCTGGTGGTCGCGGTGTTCGTGATCTTGATCTTGTTGACGGCCTATTTCCAGTCGCCGCGCACGGCCTTGATCTCGATCGGCGCGGTCCCGGGGGTGCTCGCGGGGATCCCGACGATGCTCTTCTTCACGAACACGACGCTCAACATCGAGTCGTTCATGGGCTCGATCATGTGCCTGGGAGTCTCGGTGTCGAATTCGGTGATGCTCGTGACGTTCATGAACGACCACTGGAAGGGCGGGTCCCCCTCGGCCGAGGCCGCGATCCGGGGCGCGGGGGATCGCCTGCGTCCGATCTTGATGACCGCGTGCGCGATGACCGTCGGCATGGTTCCCATGGCGCTCGCCTTGGAGCAGGGGAGCCAGATGCAGGCCCCGCTCGGGCGCGCGGTGATCGGCGGGCTCCTGATGTCGACCGTGGCGACGTTGCTGATCCTCCCCTCGATCTTCGCGCTCGTGATCGGCGGCCGCACGCCGCATTCGCCGTCGATCTATCCGGACGATCCCGATAGCCCGCACTACGACCCGAACGTGTTCGCGGAGGAGCCAGCGCCGGTTGAGGCGCCCGTGCTGGACGAAGAAGTCACCCACCATAACGTCGACGACCTGCTCCAGCCGCTTGGCTTCGAGGAGGATACGTCCGGCGGTTCTGGCAACAGGCCGGTTCCCGACGGCAGCCCTGCACAGGAGTCGCCGCCTGCCCCGCGCCCGAATTTACCCCCTTTGTCGGGAGGTTTCTGATGCGCAAAGCCCTCTGGCCCACGGTTTCGGCATGGCTCGTGGCCGCCTGCGTGGCCGCGGGCTGCGGCGGCAAGCACGAGGCGGCGACCAAGAGTGTCAGCGACCCCCCGACGGTCGACCTGATCAAGCCGGCCGTTCATAACATCGTGCGCGTGGTCGGGCAGCCCAGCTTCGTGGACGCCTACGAGCAAACGCCGATTTATCCGAAGATGACCGCGTACATCGAGAAGTGGGTCGTGGACATCGGCGACCGGGTCAAGAAGGGGGACGTGCTTGCGACCCTCTTCGTGCCCGAGCTCCGGCAGTCGTACCAGACGAAAAAAGCCGACGTGCAGGTGGCGAAGGCGCGGATCGACCTTAGTCTGAAGAAGGTGGACGTGGCCGCCGCGCAGGTCAAGGCGTCCACGGCGCGCGTCGTCGAGGCCCGGGCGTCGCTGGGTAAGTACAAGGCCGAGGTCGACCGGTGGGACACGGAGGTCAAGCGGCTTCAGGGCGAGGTTGCCAGAAACGTCGTCGCCCCGCAGATCCTCCTCGAATCGGTCAAGCAACAGAAGTCGCAAATCGCCTTGTACGACGCGCAGGTGGCGAGCGTCGATGCCGCGGTGGCCGACGACCTGGCTCGGCAGGCGGACTGGGAGGAGGCCAAGGTCGACGTCACGCTCGCGCGCGCCAACTTGCTCGTGGCCGAGAGCGAGGAGAAGCGGCTCGAAGCCTGGGTCGGGTACCTCACGCTGACCGCCCCCTACGATGGCGTGATCGTGGCGCGCAACGCGAACACGGGCGACTTCGTGCTTCCCGCCTCCGGCGATCCTTCGGCCGACCGCTATGCGCCCGACGTGTCGCCCGCGAAGGCTGCGCCGATCTTCGTCGTCGCGCGCACCGACGTCGTCCGGGTGTTCGTGGACATCCCCGAGCGGGACGCCAACTTCGTGCAGGTGGGCACGAAGGCGAGCGTGCTCGTCCGGGCGTTCCGGGACAGGCCGATTCCCGGGAAAGTGACGCGCACGTCGTGGGCCCTGAACGTGAAGAGCCGGACGCTGCGGGCGGAGATTGACCTGCACAACACGGACGCGGAGATCCTGCCGGGGATGTATGCCTACGGCAAGGTGGTGATCGAGCACGACGGCGTCCGCGCGCTGCCGCTGAACGCCCTCACGTACAGCGGCGACCAGACGTTTTGCTGGCGGTACGAGAACGAGAAAGCGGTGCGGACCGAGATCCAGACGGGCATCAGCGACGGCGATTGGATCGAAGTGACCAACCGCCGCGTCGCATCCGCGCAGGCGGACCAGACCGACGATGGGTGGGTGCCGATGGATGGCTCGGAAGAGGTCATACTCGGCGACCTGTCGATCCTGACCGACGGCGCCGTCGTGCGGGTCGACGCGACGCCGAGCGCGCCGAAAGTCGCGCGAGCGGCCCCGCCGGCCACCCCGCGGCCGGGGGCGATTGGCCAGAGCGGGAACGCACGCGTGCCGTGACCGAGCCCGGAGCGAGCGAGGGTTCGGATGGCCCGCCCGGAGTCATCGACGGGCATGGTCGCCCGTGACTGGTCGTGCGCCACGCCCATCGAAGACTCTGGGCATGCCACCCAGATCGGTCCAGAATCGACCCTGTAATCGCGCGGGCGCCGACTCTCGCTTAACTTGCGGCGGCCGTTCGGCTATAATGGTGCGAGCGATCGCCCACCCGACCAAGGGCCGGCCGGCGCCTTGGCGTTTCTCACCCCTCGGGCTTCGACGCGGAGAAGCGAATCGCACCCGGCGTCAACGTCTGCCGGCCCGAGAGACCCGATCCCAACGACGCCGCGACCACAACTCCCCGCGACGCCGCCTTCTGCGACTGGGCTCGCTCTCTCCACCCCTGGACACCGGACATGGCCTTCGACCCCAAGTTCATTCGCAACTTCTCGATCGTGGCCCACATCGACCACGGCAAGAGCACGCTGGCCGACCAGCTCCTGCTGCAATCGGGTGCGATCACCCAGCGCGAGTTTCGCGAGCAGTTGCTCGACGACATGGACCTGGAGCGCGAACGCGGAATCACGATCAAGGCGCGGGCCGTGGCGATCAATTATGTCCTCGACGGCCAGAACTACGAGCTGAACCTGATCGACACCCCGGGCCACGTCGACTTTCACTACGAGGTCTCGCGCAGCCTGGCCGCGTGCGAAGGGGCGATCTTGCTGGTCGACGCCACGCAGGGGGTCCAGGCGCAGACGGTCGCCAACGCCTACCTCGCCGTCGCGGGCAACCTGGCGATCGTGCCGGTGCTCAACAAGATCGACATGCAGGCGGCCCGTCCCGAGGAGATCAAGGAAGAGATCATGGCGACGCTGGGCATCGACCCCGACGAGGTGCTCGCCATCAGCGCCAAGACGGGGCAGGGGGTGCCCGAGGTCTTTCGGGCGGTCATCGACCGCGTGCCGCCGCCGCAGGGCGATCCCAAGGGGCCGTTGCGGGCCCTGATCTTTGACTCGAAGTTCGACGACTACCAGGGGGTCGTCACCTACGTCCGCGTGGTGGACGGCACGCTCCGCCGCGGTCAGAAGATCCGGCTCATGGCGGGCGATACCGAGCACGAGGTGACCGGCCTGGGACGCTTCCGGCCCCGGGAGGTCGCCTGCGACGAGCTCGGGGTCGGCCAGGTGGGCTACGTCACGGCCAATATCAAGCGGCTTTCCGACGTCCGGATCGGCGACACGATGACCGACGTGCCGCGCGGCGCCGAGACGGCGCTGCCGGGCTATCAAGAGCCGGTCCAGGTCGTCTATTGCGGCCTGTTTCCGGCCACGCACAACGAGTTCGAGGACCTGCGCACGGCGCTGCAGAAGCTCGCGCTCAATGACTCGAGCTTCACGTTCGAGCCCGAAACGTCCGATGCGCTCGGGTTCGGGTTCCGTTGCGGCTTCCTCGGCATGCTGCACATGGAAATCGTCCAGCAGCGGCTGGAGCGAGAGAGCAACCTGTCGCTCGTGCAGACGGCCCCGAACGTGACGTACGAGATCGTCACCCGCAGGGGCGAAACCCTGCACATCTCGAACCCCACGCGCATCCCTGACTCGGGAGACATCGAGGAGTTCCGCGAGCCGGTCGCGCGGGTGAACTTCATTCTCCCGTCCGACTGTATCGGTTCGATCATGCAGCTTTGCGAGGACCGCCGCGGTACCTACCTGAAGACGGAGTACCTCACACCGACCCGCGCGATCCTCTCGTACGAACTGCCCCTGGCCGAGATGATTTACGACCTCTATGATAAGCTGAAGAGTGCCACGCGCGGCTACGGAACGATGGACTACGAGTTGCTCGGCTTCCGCGCGAACGACCTGGTGCGGCTCGACGTGCTGGTTGCCGGCGAGAAGGTGGACGCCCTTTCCATCGTCGTTCACCGTGACCACGCTTACCGGCGGGGACAGCGGCTCGTGAAGAAGCTGAAGGGGGAGATCGATCGCCACCAGTTCGAGGTGGCGATCCAGGCCGCGATCGGCAGCAAGATCGTGGCCCGCGAGACAATCGCGGCGCTCCGCAAGAACGTGACGGCGAAATGCTACGGCGGCGACATCACGCGCAAGCGGAAGCTGCTCGAAAAGCAGAAGGAAGGCAAGAAGCGGATGAAGCAGGTGGGGAACGTCGAGATCTCGCAAGAGGCGTTCCTGGCGGTGCTTGACGACAGTGAAGACTAAGCGTTTGCCGTGGGGTGGGTCCGCCGCATGAGCCAAGCCCCCGAATCCCAGTCCGACAGGACGTGCCCGGGCCCGACGGTCGGGGTTGTCCGCCAGACGGTCGAGTTCCTGGTGGTGCTCTGCCTGTGCATCCTCGTCTTCCGAACGTTCGGGGCCGAGGCGTACATCGTGCCCACCGGTTCGATGGCGCCCACGCTCCTGGGCAACCACAAGGAGCTGACCTGCCCGAACTGCGGCTTTCGGTTTGCGCTCGGACATGACGACGAGGACCGCGCCGGGCGCGCGGCGTGCCCGAATTGCGGGCAGACCGAGCTGGAGGGCGCGCCGGCCGTCGCTTGCAGCGGCGACCGAGTGCTCGTCCAGAAATTCCTCTATGACTTCCGTCGCCCCAAGCGGTGGGAAGTGGCGGTCTTTCACTTCCCGAACGACCCGTCGCAGGCTTACGTCAAGCGGGTGGTCGGCCTCCCGAACGAGTCGATCCAGGTGCTCGGCGGCGACGTGTACGTCGATGGCCGGATCGCGCGCAAGACGCTGAAAGAACAGCGGGCGATGCGCGTGCTGGTCTACGACCACCATTTCGTCCCGAAGGATAGTGAAGGCTTCCCCCGCTGGCGGTTTCGGCGCACGCCGGCCGACCCGGCCCGGAAATCCGGCTGGCGCGCGGACGGGACCCGGTTCGTTCACGAATCACCTTCCGAGGCGAAGGCCGGCTTCGACTGGCTCGAGTACTGCCACTGGGACCCCGACCGCGGGAAATACTGGCCAGTGTACGACTACAACTCATACAACGGAGCAGACTTGCGTGGCGAGAACCGGGTCGACGACCTGATGCTGGAAGCTCGCCTGCAGGTCGACGACTGGACGGAAGGGGGCCAGGTTGCGATCAGGCTGAGGTCGGGTTCAGACCTTTTCGTAGTCCGAATTAGCGCCGCGAGCCCGCCGCTATGTGCGGTCCAGGTGGAACGAAATGGCCGGCCGCTGTCCGTGCGAGGCGCGGCCGAGCGGCGGGCGATCACGCCGGCCGACGCGGTCTTGCCGGTGATCTACTGCCGCCGGGACGACGTGACGTGTGGCCTACTCGAGGCTTCGGTGATGGACCATCGGTTGACGGTCGCGGTCGACGGCGTTCCCCTTTTCGAGCCGGTCGACTACGAACTACCGACGCCCGGTCCGGGGCCCGGTGAACATCCGGTTTCCGTCGGTTTCCAGGGTCTCTCCGGCAGCGTGAGCGACCTGCGCATTTTCCGGGATGTCTACTACACGAGCGTGCTGGCGCACACTCCTCGGCGTGCCTTTGGCGTGGAAGCGCCCTATCAGCTCGGGCCGGACGAGTTCTTTGTGCTGGGCGACAACAGCGCGGTCTCGAACGACTCTCGTTTCTGGGCGGGTAGCCCGGTCGTGCCGGGAGCGCTTCTGCTGGGCAAGCCGTTTCTGGTCCATCTGCCGGGGCAGGTGGTGCCCCTCCAGGTTTTCGGGGGCTCTGTTTACTGGGTTCCCGATCCGCGCGAAATCCGGTACATTCGATAGGGCTTTACGCTCCAGCACTCGGCTGATGGCGAGGGAAGGGAAAAACGCGACGATGAGACGGACTTCCGCCACTCGCACCGACGCCGCAGGGACCGCCACGAAGGAGGCGACGCGAGCGTCGAAGGAGAAGGGTAAGGGCAAGGAGAAGGAAGGTTACCGCGAAACGGTCGAAGCGCTGGTCGTGGCCTTCATTCTGGCCCTGCTCGTCCGCGGATTCGAAGCTGAGGCGTTCGTGATTCCGACGGGGTCGATGGCCCCGACGCTCATGGGCCGGCATAAAGAGATCACTTGCCCGCAGTGCGGATATGTTTTCTCGGTCAACGCATCCGAGGAGGACGAGGGGGGGCGCGGGCTCCACTTGCGCAAGGACGAACAGCACCGCTGGGTCGTCGCCGGCACGTGCGTGAACTGCCGCTTCCAGACCAAGCTCGCCGATGCGCCCACCTTTAACGGGGACCGCATCCTGGTGATGAAGTTCCCGTACGACTTGCCGTTCCTGCCGGGAGCGGGGGGGCCGGACCGCTGGGACGTGGTGGTCTTCCGCTACCCGGAAGAGCCGGAGGTCAGCTACATCAAGCGGCTGGTCGGTCTGCCGGGCGAAGAGCTCCGAATCTACTTCGGAGACGTCTATATCAAGCCGCCTGGTGGCAAAGAGTTCCGTCTCGAGCGGAAGCCCCTGCGCCATCAGCGTGCGATGGAGATGATGGTCTACGACGACCGCTACCGGCCCGAGGCCTTCAAGGGCCGGCCGGAATGGCGCCGGTGGGCCGGGCAGCCGGACACGGCCTGGAAGGAAGAGTCGGACGGCGTCTTCGTCGCGACGGCCGCGGCGGGGCAGGAGGCTGAGCTGCGCTACCGCCACCTCGTCCCCGACCCCGAACAGTGGCAGGCGATCTTGAGCGGCGACAAGCTCCCCCGCGATCCTCGGCCCAGCCTGATCACCGACTTCTACTCGTACAACAGCAACGTGTCGGAAAGCCGGCCCGACCTCGCGACGTCTGCGTTCCGCGACTCCGAAGGGGTCGGAGCGCAACCACAATGGGTCGGCGACCTGACGGTTTCGTTCCGCCTGAAAGTCAACGCCGGCGGCGGCAGCGTGCGCTTCGAGCTGGTCGAGGGGGGCGTGGTCAACCGTTGTACGATCGACCTCACGTCCGGCGTCGCGACGCTCACGCACGGTGACAAAGAGCTCGCCCAGAAGGTTACAAAGATCAACGGGCCTGGTACTTACGACGTGATCTTCGCGAATGTCGACGATCGGCTCACGCTGCTTGTCGACGACCAGCCCCTCTTTGGCGACGGCGTCACCTACGACTCTCCTTCGACGCACCCCGCGCCAACGGCGTCCGACCTCTCGCCCGTGGGAATCGTCGCGAGCGGGGCGTCGGTCGCGGTGAGCGACCTTGTCCTGAAACGCGATATCTACTATACCCAGAATCCCGGCCGTTCGGATTACGGCGGGTCATGGGACCACGGCTACCGTCCAGCCTCCGAGCTGTTCGCGATGCTGTCCGACCCGTCGCACTTCGACGAGCTCGGAAAGCTGGAGTGGAAGGACTTCCCGATCGGCCCGGACCGGTACATGATGCTGGGCGACAACAGCCCGCGCAGTAAGGACAGCCGGGGCTGGTCCAACGGCGACCGTTTCGACGCCAGCTTCGGCTCGGGATGGGACACGTCGGACCGGGCGTATTACGAGGTTCCCCGCGCCATGCTTACGGGCAAGGCGTTCTTCGTCTACTGGCCGCACGGCAAGCCGTTCGGCCCGAACATCCAGATCAACAACTTCCGGATTCCCTTCCGGCCCTATTTTGAACGCATGAAGTGGATCCGGTGAGGAAGCCGTTTCCAGAGCAGGGGACTGGCCTGAGATGCTTGGGATGCGGGTCCCCTTTCTGAAATGACGCTGTCTGGCCCCCGGGGCTCAATCAAGGAGGATCGGCCCATGGCCCTGCTGGAAGTCCGCGGCTTGGAGAAGTGGTACGGACGCCGTCAGGTGGTCAACGGGGTCGAGTTCGACGTCAACCTGGGTGAAGTCGTCGGACTGCTCGGCCCCAACGGGGCGGGCAAGACGACGAGCTTCCGCATGACGATCGGCCTGATCGACGCCGATGGCGGCACGGTCCTGTTCGACGGCCAGGATGTCACGCGCATGCCCATGTACCAGCGCGCCCGCGCGGGGATGGGCTACCTCGCGCAGGACTCGAGCGTGTTCAAGCTCCTGTCGGTCGAGGACAACCTGATGGCGATCCTCGAGACCCGCCCCGGTCTGTCGCGCAAACAGCGCAAGGAGCGGCAGGACGAGCTGCTCAGCCAGTTCGGCCTGACCCACATCCGCAAGACGAAGGCAAACCGCGTCTCCGGCGGCGAACGGCGCCGGCTGGAGATTGCGCGCTCGCTGATCACCGAGCCGAAGCTGATCATGCTCGACGAACCGTTCGCGGGCATCGACCCGAAGACGGTCGCGGAGATTCAGGACCAGATCCGCGACCTGGCGGAGAAGCACCATATCGGCATCTTGCTGACCGACCACCAGTTTCGCGAGACGCTGGAAGTCACCGACCGGTGCTACCTGATCCGCGAAGGGCGCGTGTTCGCGTACGGCAACCGCGAGCAGATCATCAATAACCCCGACGTCCGCCGCTACTATATCGGCGAACGCTTCGACGCCGGCCACCTGCTCGAGCGCGCCCAGCAGCGCGGCCTGCATCACGGCGCCGAGAGCGAGGTCCCGCGCGAAGTCGTGATCGAGCACGTCGACGTTCACGACGCGGGCCTCGGACCCGACGACCACGCCCCCGGTCTCTGAGGTGGTTTCAGGCGGCCGTCGGCGCCAAGGCGCGGCCGGAATCGAGCTGTGCCAGGACGGCAGGCCAGACGCGGTCCGGGCCGAGCTCGTTCATGCAGTCGAGCCGCTGGCACGTCCGCACGTAGCTCGGCGCACACCAGACACAGCTCTGGACCGTGACCGCCCGCGGGCCATAAGGGCCCGTCAGCCGCGGACTCGTACAGGTATAGATCCCCACGACCCGCGCACCCGCGGCGACGGCGAGGTGGAGCGGCCCGGTGTCGTTCGAGACGAACAGGTCCGACTCGGCCGCAAGGGCCGCCAATTGCCGGAGTGTGGTCCGGCCGCACAGGTCGAGCAGCGGGATCGGCGCGAGCCCCTCGCGCAGGGCGTCGACCAGGGGACGGTCCCCGGGCGCGCCGACGGCGATTAGCCCTGCCCCGCGCTCGCTGACCGCACGACGCGCGACCTCCGCGAAATGCCCAGGCGGCCAGCGCTTCGTGAGCCACTGCGCTCCCGTGTTGAGTATCAAGCGGGGTCGAGGGACGTGCGCCAGGGTCTCGCGCGCCCACTCCCGGTCCGCTTCGTCCGTCGCCACCACGAACCGGGGCCGGCTCACATCCGCCCCGAACAGGCTCGCCGCGTGCAGGTAGCGGTCGACCGCGTGCACGTTGCTCCTCGCCGCGTCGTAAACGTGCGAATAGGCGAGCGACGCCCCCTCGCGCGCGTCCTTCGCGCCCAGGCGGATCGGCGCACCCGTCGCGGCGGTCATGATCCCGGAGCGGAGCAGCCCCTGGAGGTCGATCGTGAGATCGAACCGGCGCCCGCGCAACCCGCTCAGGAAGCGGGCGAGCCCTACAAACCCAGCACCTCGGCGCTCGTACGGAATGACCTCGTCGAGATCCGGATGTCCGTCGAGCAGGCCGCGGAGGCTGCCGTTGACGACCCAGGAGATCGTTGCCTTGGGCCAGAGTTCGCGTAAGGCCGAAAGCGCCGGTAAGGTGTGAACCACGTCGCCCAGCGCGCTTGGCTTGATCAGGCAGACCCTCTGGGGGCTGATGGTCCGCAATTCCTCGAGTGGTCGGGGCATCTCGTCGGGAACTCCCTTTCCCTGGGTCGGCGTGCGGGGGTACTGTAGCTTATCCCAGGGTAGGCGACAAGGTAGGGCGGTTGGGGCGGCAAGGCCCGCGTTCTATTGGCAAATGTTTAGTTGTTTAATTTCACCTGGGTCGCGCGTGCGGACCACTCTCGGGGAATGCAAAGTCGTCGGAGACGAACGCGATGCATGGTGTCCTCCTCCTGGCTCTTGCTTTCGCGGGCGTCGAGCGCGGTGAAGCGCGGTTCGAGCCGACGGCCGCCGAGCCCCAGGTTCCCGAACGGTTCCGGCTAGAGCCGGCGCAGTATGCGTACGAGCTCCACCCGCTGCGCACGACGGCCGGGTACACGGTATCGGCGCTGCGGTTTCCGTCGCCGATCACCTCGCCTGATCCCGCGAACAACACGGTCCACGCCGAGTACTTCCGCCCGGTCGGTGCCGGCCGGCGGCCGGCGGTTGTGGTGCTGCACATCCTCGGGGCGGATTTCGCGCTGTCGCGGTATCTCTGTGCGCGGCTTGCCGACCGCGGGGTGGCGGCGCTGTTCGTGAAACTTCCTTACTACGGTGAGCGTCGGCCCGAGGGGGGAGAGCAGCGGTTCCTGTCGGCCGATATCGAGCGCTCCGTGAGCTCGATGCGGCAGGGCGTCTGCGACGTGCGACGCGCGTCGGGCTGGCTGGCGGGGCGGCCGGAAATCGACGCGCGCCGGCTGGGGGTCACCGGGATCAGCCTGGGGGGCATCGTCTCGTCGATCGCGGTGGCCGTCGACCCTGCCCTGAGCTGCGGGGCGTTCCTGCTGGCAGGCGGCGACCTCGCGCGGGTGTTGTGGGAGATGCCCGAAGGGCGGAAGTACCGCAAGCTCTGGGTCGATTCCGGCCGAACGTTTGACGACCTGAAGAAGCTGACCGACCCCTACGACCCGCTTTCGTACGCCCACCGCCTCGTGGGGAAGCGGCTACTCATGATCGCCGGGAACGTGGATGAGGTCGTACCCCCCGCTTCCGCGCGTGCCCTGTGGGAGGCCGCCGGCCGGCCGCCGATCCATTGGCTCGACTGCGGCCACTACTCGGCCGCCGGATACCTGCTCCCCGCCGTCCGCGAGACCGTGGAGTTCTTCGCGGCCGAATAGTCGCGCGCTATGGACGCGCAAGGAGTGTAGGACCGGCTGTTGCTGGCTGGATCCAGCTCAACCGTGAATTCCCGCGGACGGGGTTGGGCCTGCTTCGCGGCCGTCGGACACGTGCGTCTGACCGGACTGCGCCTCGGCGGCGGGAGCGCGGAGCGCAGCGATCTGCGCCGTGTAGGTCGAGACCAGCTCGCGCCGGTTCAATAAGCCGAGGAGCTTCGTCGGGTCGTCGGGCGCGACGACCGGGATCTCGTCGAGATTGAGCTCGGTCAGCCGCTTCAGGGCCGTGTGAAGGTCGTCGAGCGGCGTGACCGTGATGACGGGGATCGTGGCGATGTCGGCCGCGAGGACGAGCGGCCCGAGGTGCGAGCCGGTCAGCGCCAGCCGCACGTCGCGCAGTGAGAAGATGCCCCTGAGGCGTCCCCGCTCGTCCATCACCGGGAAGAGCGTTTCCGGTGATTCGGCAACCAGGCGCAAGATCTTGTCGAACGCCAGCGACTCGGGGACGTGCTCGACCCCGGCGGTCCGCACCTTGACCTGTCCGACCCGAAGCCGATCGAGGACGTCGATCACAAAGTCTCCCTGGTGCGCGGGGCTGTCGACAGGGCTCGGGACCTGCTCCTCGTAGAGCGTCCAGCGCCGGGAAAGCAGCAAGTGGAGACCGCAGACCAGCATCAAGGGAACGAGCAGGCTGTACGAACCGGCCATCTCGCAGACCATCAGGATCGACGCGAGCGGGGACTTCGAGACGCCCGCGAAGAAGCCGCCCATGCCCACGAGCGCGAATGCCGCGGGCTCGATTTGCCAGGCGGGGAACATCGCCTTGAGCGCCTGCCCGTAGGCGCCGCCGAGCATGCCGCCAATGAAGACGGAGGGCCCGAAGACGCCGCCGCTGCCGCCGGAGCTGATCGTCAGCCCCGTCGCGACGATTTTGGCGAGCACCAGGATGAATAGCATCCGCGCTCCCATCTGGGGCACGAAGACGGGCGTGTCCGCGGGCGCCAGGTCGGCCGGCATCCCGATCGCCCCCCACTGGACCCAACCATAACCGCCGGTCATCACCTGCGGCAGGACGATTGCGATGAGGCCCACGAGCAGCCCGCCGATCGCCGGCTTGACGTGCCGGGGAACGGGGAGCGGCTTGAACACGTAGTCGCGGATCCCGTAGAAGGTCCACACGTAGAGCCAGCCGATCCCCGCGCACAGGAACGCGAGGAGCGCGAATAGGGGCAGGTCGCTCAGGCCGTGGAACGCGAGCGGGGGAACCACGAAGATCGGCCGCGGGGTGATGAACAGCGCGAAGACCGAATAGGCCACGATCGAGCTGGCCAGGCAGGGCAGCAGGGCGGCCGACTCCATCGCGGTCGTCGAGTAGAGTACCTCGCAGGCAAACAAGGCCCCGCCGAGCGGAGCCCGGAAGATCGCGCCGATGCCCCCCGCTGCGCCGGAGAGCATGAGAAGCCGCCGCTCGCTGGCCGTGAGACGGAGCAATCGAGCGAGGAACGAGCCGAAACCCGCTCCGATCTGGGCGATGGGGCCTTCTTGCCCGGCCGAGCCCCCCATCCCGATCGTGATTACTGAGGCGACGGACTTGATCAGAGGGACGCGCGTGCGGATCTGCCCCGCCCCTCGGTGAAACGCGCGGACGAGCGCGTCGGTCCCGTGCCCTTCCGCCTCGGGCGCGAACGTGAAGACCAACAAGCCGGAGATCAGCCCGCCTAGGGAAGGGACCAGTAAGACCAGCCACCAGGGATAAGGGTAACGGATCGCGTGCCTGATCCCTTCGCCCGTCGGCGGCATCTCGAAGTGGAGGAATCGTCCCAGCACGTGCTGAATCGTCCAATCGAGGCTGAGGAGGAACGCCACGGCCCCGAGGCCGGCGATGACGCCCACGAGCGGGCTGCAGACGACGACTCGGCCTGCGCCCGGCGTTGCCCATCGTGTGGCAATACGGTTCAACACGCGGCCGACGGTCGCGGCCGCGCCATTTCGGACGATCGAATTCGACATGCGGCGCTCTTTCAATGTAGGGCCGGGCATTTCCGGCCCCATACCCGCCCGCCAATGGCCGGCCCAAAATGGGGGTTCCGGCAACCAAACCCAACCGCCCACTTTTCGC
>JARLIH010000417.1 GCA_031291845.1 Isosphaeraceae bacterium
CCTCCGTGCGGGGGGCTGAGGCCGATCCCCCGCCTCGGGGAGGGCGGGGTGCGGCGGTCCCCCCGTGCCTCGTTGATCGATTTTATTTTTTTGGTCGCGGAACGGATTTTGAAGACAAACGACCCGTTCCTGACAATCGTCTGCTTAATCGACCGCGACGTCGTGGTCAGAAACGCGGTCACGGTGATGTTAAGGCCCGTGCGATTGAAGAGGGTGACGCTGTCGCGGGTCGTCCGGGGTGCGACGCGGAGCAGCGAGTGGGCCCCCGGGCCGACGAGCTGGAACTCCCCCTGGGCCGCGCCGGCGGTGACCTCCGTGCGGAGGTCGCCCACGAGGCGCTGCCGGGTCGCGAGGGCGGAGCCCCGGACGAGCGGGTCGTAGGCCGCCAGGTCAGCGCTCCAGACCGGCGCGAGCTGGGCCGGCCCGTTGGGGAGGGTCGACGCGATTGACTCGAGGGCCGCCGACGCCCGCGCGACGTCGTGCGAGCGGCCGAGTTCGCGAGCGACCCGTTCGACGGCCACGACGGCGTTGCGGTAGGTCGCGGTGGTGAGCACCGGGACCATGCCGGACAGAAGCCGCCGCGCTTCGACCGGCTCGAGCGTGGGTTTGAGACGGTATCTCGCCTTGCGCACGGGTGTTGCTCCCTTCGCAGAGGTTTCGACTGGAAATTCCCAAGCTACCGATGAAGCCAACGGATCTGGCCCCGTTCGCGGTCTCGGCCCTTACATAATATAGCACCGTCGCGGGTTTTCTGATGACCCGTGCTGAAGAGGGCCCGCGGCGTGCCCGCTTGGAAGACTGGCACATTACAGGCAATGCAAGGCGAACTTCGGCTCCCATCCGGCTCGGGCGCACCCGAGCACCGGGTTCGCTCCTGGTATCGAGCTTGAGCGCTACCCGCGTTCCCAGACGGTTCGTTGCGCCACACGGTCGTCAGGACCGTTTCGCCGAGCGACCATCACCGCGGATGTTTCGGCAAAGTGGTCGCTTGCTTGTTAAAGCGTGATTTTTCGCCTAATATACTCGCGTTCCCTATCGTCAATGTAGGCGGCACGGCTTCATTCGAGGCCGATGATCGCAGGCAACTCAACGAGGCTACATCATGAACGCGGTTCGAATGGGATTGAACGGCCGCTCCGGGCGCATCACGTTAGGCCTTGCGCTGTGCGGTGCCCTCATCGCCGCGGTCTTCTGGGGCCTCCAGGCCGCGATGAATCGCCCGGTCATGGCGTTCGTCCAGGTGCCTAGCGACAAGCCGGCGATCTCCGCCGAGCAGGTCATGGCCCGCTTCCCGAAAGAGAAGCACGAAGAATTCATGCGGCGGGCGATTGCCAACTCCCGCAAGGCGGGCGTGGAATACAAGACCGGCGGCGCCTTTGGCGCGGTCATCGTGAACAAGAACGGCAAAGTCCTCGCCGACGGCATGAACCACGTGGTCGCTCAGAACGACCCCACGTGGCACGGCGAGATGCACGCCGTCCGTTCGGCATGCGCACTCTTGAAGTCACCGAAACTCGAGGGATGTATCCTCTACACCTCCTCGGAACCGTGCCCGATGTGCCTGGCAACTGCCTACTGGGCCGGGCTGGACGGCATCATTTACGGCGCGACAGTTGGTGACTCCAAGAAATACGGTAACTTCGACGACGATTTTATCTACGCGCAATTTGCCAAGCCGATCAAGGACCGGGCAATCTCGGAACAGAGCATCTTGCGCCCCGAAGCGGTTGAAGTCTGGAAGGAATACGCGAATCGCAAGGACAAGGTGGACTACTAAAGCCGAAACGCGGCGTTGCATCGCGATTCAGGCCGCATGATGTCTCAAATCGCCCCGCGCGAATCCGGTCACGCCGACCGGTCGACGCGGGGCGGCTCGGTCGGAAGGATGGGACCGACGTCGGTTCTCGCGCAGTGACCGACGCGCTGGTAGGCCAATCCCCGATCGACCCCCCGCGTCGGTTTGCCGCCCCTCGCTTCGCTTCGACGGCCGAGACGGCCACGTGTCGGCGTTACTCCCCAGTCCGGTGAAGAGGGCCGCGAGCGCGCGCGAGATCGGTGCCTTCCCGTCGCGCAACGGCCGCCCGGTCTGCTCGGCAAGCTGCCGGCGACCGCCGAGCGCGGAGGCCTCGAGCATCCCTTCGCGCGCTGGGTCGACACGGTGCCGATCCTCGATCGCGCAGAGCCACCGCGACTCCTCCTGGCCTGACGATCGCACCGGGCCGGACTTGCCCTGCGGGGCCGCCTTCAGATCCTTGGGCGCCGTACTCAGCGTAGGCAATGGCCTTGTACGCCTCAGCGCGAACCGTCCGGGTTATGGTCCGTTTCCAGCGGCCTGGTTTCCCGCACTTGGGGCAACGGGCCTGCTTGGGTATGCGTTTGAACGGTATCACCACAGACGTGGGTGCATTCGTGCCCATGCTTGCGTCCTTGGTGAGGGTGGCCTGTTAGCAACCGCATTTCACCAAGGCGCACGCTGTAACATTTGGCCCAAAGAGAGTTTAGGTCGCGATAGAGGCGGTGGAGATCAGCGAGAGGGGTCCCTCTTTCTGCTTCTCTTGCCGTTGCTGCTTTCGAGTGCGTACTAGGCTGTCATTAACGGCCATCAGCGAAATCCACGTTGAGGCGAGTTCGAGCGAGCAGGCCGAATGGAACCCGGCGTGAGCGCGGCGCCGATTCGCGGTGCGCTGCGGCTCGCGAACGCCCGGGCGTGGCGCGAATTGGGACGGGACGATGATGACGATCTGGGAGCGCATCCGGATTCACTGGAAGGAGTGGACGCCGGTGGCCCTGGGCGTGGCGATGCTCGTGCTTACGATCTTCGCCTACCTCCGGCTCCTGGAATCCCGGAAGCCGGTCCGGGTGACCTTTTCGACGGGGGGCAAGCTCGGCTTTCGATATCACCTTTTTCACACCATGCCGGAGGTGGGACGGGTTCATGGGCTGGTCATCAGCACCGACATCGAAGACTCCACGAAGGCGATGGCGATGCTGGACGCAGGCACGTGCGATTTCGCATTGATCCAGGGGGGATTCGACCTCTCGCGGCACCCCAACCTGCGGCTGGCGACGCCCATGATGGTCGAAACGATGCACTTGCTCGTCAAGGAGAAGCTGACTGAGGAGGTGGGCGCGCACCTCGGCGCCTTGAGGGGCAAACGGCTCCTCCTCGGGTCCAATCCGCGCACGGGCGGGCACTTTCTCGCCGTGGACATCTTGAAGTTCGTTGGTCTGAACCCACCTGCCGACGGTTCGCCCGGCGACTATTTTTCCGAGGCGTATCCGCTCAAGAACCTCGACGACTCAACGCCCCCCGAGAAGTGGCCCGATGCCGTGTTCCTGATGTCGATCCCTCCGGCGGCTCAGCTCAAACGTCTGGTCACCACGCGGCGGTACCGCCTGGTCGCGCTGCCGCTCGCGCGGGCGTACGTGACCAGCAGCCAGCAAGGCAACGACGCTGTGCCCCAGCGCCTGAGCGGCGAACACCCGGCCGAGGATGCGGTGCGCCGCGAGAGCGTGATCGAGCAAGTCATCCCGGCGTACACGTATCAGGTCGATCCCGCGGTTCCCCCGGTCGATCTCCCGACGATCGGCACGCGCTTGCTCTTGGTCACCCACCGCGCGGTCCGGCCCAAGGTGGTCGAGCGGATGCTCGACACCTTGTTCGACGAGTCGTTTCGCTCGCTGTTGAACCCGTCGATCGACCCCGCGCTGCTGCAAGAGGCGCCGGCCCTCCCCTTGCATCCCGGAGCCATACTGTATCGCGATCGCGGTAAACCGATCGTCACCGACACCCTGGTCGGCACGCTCGCCAACACCGTGACAGTCGTGGGGCCGCTCTCAGGGACGGTGCTGTTTCTCTGGCACTGGGTCCGCCAGTTCACCCGCCGCAACCGCGAGCGGGCTTTCGAGTCCGCGATGAAACGGGTTCGCGACATCGAGACCAGGGCCGTCGCCGAAGAGCGGTCGTCCGCGCCTGACCGCGAGCACCTGTTCGCGCTCCAGGACGAGCTCGCCCGGCTCAAGTCCGCCGCGCTCGACCACTTTTGCCAGGGTGAGATCATGAATCCGGAGCAACTCTCGAGCGTCTTGAACCAGGTCAACCACGCGTGCGACACCATTTCACGCTTGATCGCGCACCAGCGCGATAGCTGCAGTGAGCCGTCGCGGGACAGCGGCACCGCGCCAGCATTCGCTTCGGGGGTAGACACAACACGCTCAGCCGCCGCGACTTGATCTCTGGTCGTTCGGTTGGCGTGACGTGACTTGTATATTAATATATGGTGATCTATTTGAGATTCTAGTCTAACCAACGCTCCAGGGAGCGCGACGTGATCCCTCCAACATGCATCGCCCGGCGCGTCGAAAGGCTCGCCGTCTCCGGGAAAAGCGCCACCGCACCTCGTACTGAGACGCTCGACAGCCCGCCCGCCCGTCAGCGCCGCCGGAGGGGTCTGCGCGAGGCGTCCAGGGGTATGCTGCTGGCTTGCGAATTGCTCGAAGAACGCATCGTGCTAAGCGTGACGGCCAGCCTGGTCGGCTCGGACCTCACGATCACCATCAACTCGTCCAGTACCGGCTACGTGCGGCTCGAGAACGGGAACATCGAGGTTGCCGACAACCCCGGGTATTCCTCGAAAACCACCTTCAGCGCACCCGACGTCCAGACGGTGACGGTCGTCGGCGACGACGCGCAGGACGCGCTCGCGGTCACGGCCGGCACGATCGCGGCCTCGCTCTCGACGACCGGGACCAGTTCCGTTACGTTCTCCAACGCCGCGGCCTTCTCGGACGGCGTGACCGTCGGTCTCGGCATGGGCGCCCTGACGGTCGGTGGCCTCGACTCGATCACTTCGTCGATCGAGGTGACGTCCACCGCCGGAGCGCTGAACGTCGACGGCCCGCTGACCGCCGGGCAAAATGTCGCCCTGACGTCGTTGAGCGGTGCCGTCTCGATCGCGGCCGGCGGCAACATTAGCGCCCAGGATATCGTGACCATCAACGGCTCGACCGGAATCCAGATCGCGGCCAACGTGACCACCGCCGGTGGCGCGGTCAGTTTCGACTCGCCCGTGACGATGACCGGTCCCGTGACGATCGACACCGCCGGAGCGGGGAATTCGGGCAATATCCTCTTCTCGAGCACGCTCGACGGTACCGCCGGCGGCAACGCCAATCTCACGCTCGAGGCAGGTTCGGCGGGCGTGAGTTTTCGGAAGGCGGTGGGCAGCAGTTCGCCCCTCGGGTCGATCGCGATCACCAGCGCACGAAGCGTGACGGCGTCCGGCACGATCCAGCTCGACGGCTCGACGACCGGCGCAGCCTCGAACGGCCTCAGCATCGGCGCGAACGTCGACGGGGTTGATTTCGCGGCGCCCGGAAGCGTGATCGAGAATTTCGCCGGAAACGGCATCGTGTTGGAGGGAGGAACCGCCGGCAGCACGATCGCCGGCTTCACGCTCGAGACCAACGCGAACGATGGTGTTCTCCTGGCGGGAGGCCAGTACAACGGTTCCAGCATCGTCGACAACGTCATCGAAGGAAACATCAATAACGGCGTGGAAGCCGACGGCGCCCTCGAGGAGTTGTTGATTTCGGGCAACACGATCGAGAACAACGTGCACGACGGCTTTCAGCTCGCGGGCGATGATGTCTCGGGCACGACCATCGTCGCCAGCAACGCCGGAACGACGATCGCCAACAACACGATCGGCGGAAGCACCGGTAATGGTCTGGAGCTCCTTGGTCCCGCGACGTCGCTGGCGATTGCCGGCAACACGTTCGGCACCTCGAGTGCCTCGGGCGCGACAAGCACGCCCAATGCCATTGGAATCGTTCTGGCACCGGGCGACTATTCGGGCACGACGATCACCGGCAACACCATCGCCGGCAACACCTATGATGGCATCATAACGCCCGGCGCGGTGACGTCGCTGACCATCGCCAACAATACGATCGCCAACAACGGCGGCGACACGCCCGACCAGGCCAAAGACGCCGAGGCGTCCGGCAATCCCAGCGCGGTGGTCGCGGGCGGTACGGGCGACGGCGTGCAGCTCGCGGGCGGCAATGACACCGGCACAACCGTCAGCGGGAACACCATCGAGGGCAATGCCGGTTACGGCATTCACCTGACCGCCGGCGTCGTCGGCCTGGCCATCAGCAACAACACCATCGGCGCCCGCGGCGCGCCGAACGCCGACGGCATCGGCGTCGCCGCAGGCAACGACACCGGCACGGCCATCACCGGTAACACGATCCAGGATAACACCATCGACGGCATTGTCATGGGCATCGGCGTCCCGCCCTCCGCCAACGCCGGCAATCCGCTCACGGGCTACGGCAACGATAACCAGCACTACATCGTGCCGTACGTCTACGGGGCTGGCGAGCAGGGTTACGGCACGAACGATCCCGCCGATCCGGGGATCAGCCTGATGATTGGCAGCGCGGGACCGCTGACGATCCCGATGGACACAGGCTCGCGCGGGCTTTTCGTGAGCATCAACGAGCTGCCCAAAGGCTTCGCTGTCAGCGGAACGCCGGGCCAGATCTACCTGAACAGCAGCGACCGCGTCTACTACGGCACCTGGTGCGAAGAGACGGTGACGTTCGCGAACGCGCGGTACTACGTCAACGGCAAGTTGACAACGGGACCGCCGGCCCAATCGCACATGCTCGTTCTCGTTGTCACCGCGGTGGGAGCCTCAACAACCCCCGCCCCCGGCGCCTTGACCGCTTCCACGACGTTTGGCACATCCGTCAAAACCGGGACTGTCACGATTACCAACGGGCAAACGACCCAAACGGTTCCGATTACGGACTCCAGTGTGACGATCCCGGGGGGCTACTGGGCGACTTATCAGGCCAACCCGGTCCTGAACTCCGTTGAAAACTTCGGCGTCGCCTTCAACCGGAGCGGAGAGGGCACGTTGCCCGACAACAATGCCTTCAACCAGCAGTACGACGGGTTTCTGAACCTCACGCAAATGCAAGCAGGGACGATGGTGGCTGGTTATATCGTGACGCCCAACGGCGTGCAGCTCGGCCTCGATGACTCTGTCTCGGGTTATGCCTACACCAACCTGACGCCGACCGGCCTCGGCCAGGTCCCGGGCAGCCCGCCCGACTGGCAAGCGCCGACCGGGAACGTTTCTTATAACGGCACAGCCTACGGCACGAGCCAGCTCGTCATCGATTCGGGCATCACGCATGCGATCCTGACACTGCCGGGGTATTCGGCGAACTCCACGTTCAGCGGCACGTTGGGCGTCAACCTGCTCAACTCGAACGGCTTGGTCGGATACGACATCAACCTGTCCACCGACAGCCTCTTGAACCCGGTCCCAAGCAGCACGTCCGTGGCCGTCCCCTCCGCCAACCCGCTGCCCGGCACCCACACCGAGAACTTGCCGCCGACGAACGAGGCGTTCTTCAACACGGGAAGCCACGCCTTGAACGGATTCAACTACCTCTACGACGCCTCCGACGGATACATCGGCGTCTTGCCCAACGGTTTGACGCCAGCCGACGATTACACCTTCACGCCGGGTTTCTACGCCAACCCATTGCCGCAGCCGGCCACGCCGGGGCCGGTGACTAACCTGACAATCGGCGGGACCGGAGCGCAAGGCAACACCATTCAGAACAACGGCGCGGCCGGCATCGAGCTCGAGGCGTTTGCGTTCACGGGCACGGTCATCGCCGGCAATACGATCCGCAACAACGTCCAGGACGGTGTGCTGATCCTCGGCAGCGGCGCCTCAGTCGGCGGCCTGTCGGGCAATACCGTTACCGGCAACGGCGGCAACGGCATCGAGGTTTCCGGTCCGGACGCCGTCGGCGACGCCATCCTGGGCAACTCCCTCTTCCTGAACAGCGGCCTGGGCATCGCGCTCACCAGCGGCGGCAACGCGTCGCAGCCGGCGCCCGTGCTCAGCTCGGTCAAGTGCCAGAGTGTTGCTGCGGGGCCCGCGGGTCCGTTTCCGTACGTCATCCAGGGTAACGTGCCCGCGACGCCCGGCTACACGGGCCTGTACATCGTGCAATTCTTCGCGAATCCCGGCACGGACGGCGTCGGCAGCGGCTTCGAGGGCCGTACGCTGATCGGCACGATCGAGGTCCCGGCCGGCCCATTCGCGACCACCGTGTCGAACCCCTCGGTTGCGCCCGGGGCCTGGGTTACGGCCACTGCCACGCCGGCCACCAGCCCGGCGAACACGTCGGCGTTTTCAGCCGCGGTTTCGGTGCGGGCCACGGTGTTGGAAGTCACGACGACGGCCAATTCCGGCCCAGGTTCGCTCCGCAATGCCATCAACATCGCCAACGGCAGCACCGGCCCGGTGTTCATCGATTTCGACCTGCCCGGTCCGAACACGACGCTCACGCTCTTGTCGCCCTTGCCGGCTCTGGCCCGGCCGGTTGAGATCGACGGGGGCAGTCAACCCGGCTACCTCGGAACGCCCGTCGTCACGATCCGGGGCACACGCGGGTCGCGCTCTGCCAATGGTTTCATAATTGGCCCCGGCGCCGCCGGTTCGACGATCGTCGACCTGGCTATCAACGATTTCACGCGTGGCGATGGCATCCGCGTCGCGGCCGGCAACGTCACGCTCGAAGGAAACTCGCTTACGAACGACTCGGTCGGCATCGCGCTGGCCTCGGCCGCTGGTGCCGCCGTCAACGGCAACACGATGACCAACAGCGCGACTGCGGGTATTCTTGCCAAGGGCAAGCTCGCCGGCGGCGAGGTCCAGGACAACATCGTCACAGAATCCCGTCATTACGGCGTCGTGCTCCAGCGCGCGTCAGGACTCTCGCTTGGCGGCACGACCCCCAGCGCCGGGAACACCATCACCCTGGGCACCCGTTGGCGAGGCTGGGGTCTGCCCCAAACCGGCCTGGTCGCGCTCGGTGTCTCGTCCGGCACGAACGTTCAGGGCAACACCATCGCCGGCAACAACGGCAACGGTGTCCGGGTCAATAACACGGTCGGCATCACGATCGGCGGCGCGTCACCCTCCACGGGCAACCAAATCCTGCGCAACCGAGGATTTGGCCTCCGCGCCGTCGGTGCTTTTTCGGGAGCAGTCATCGCCGGGAACACCATCGCGGGGAATGGGATCAACGTGAAGGTCTCCCACCCGTAGCGGCCCGCGCCTGGGCTCGTGAGCGCATTTGTCTGCCCACTTGGCCCCTCATTCCCGGCCCTGCCGCACGAGCAGGGCCGACCGCGCTAGGTTCTGCAGAACCTTGTCCGACGCGGTGTCCAGCAGCCGGCGCATCTCGTTCTTGTCGGTCACCGGGGACTGGTCCTCCTCGCGGAGGAGCGTGTGGCCTCCCTCGGCCAGGAAGGCCAACAGGTCCTCGACCAGCCCCGCGCGGTCGCGGGTCCCGTCGAGATGCCGGAGGACGTGCCGGTGGATCCCGTCGAGGACGATGGATTCACCGCGCAGGCTGGAGACCTTAGTCCCCTCGGCGGCCTGGAGCCGCGCGAGCGGCGTGGTCGTGGGGTGCTCGCCGGGATCGGTGGTGAACGGCGGCGGGGTGAGGCGCCACTCCACAACGCCCGCGGCCATGCCGGCGAGCATCTCGCCCGCGAGGAAGTCTCCTGCGCCGGCTCCCTCCGACGGCAGACCCTGGCGGTCCGCTTCGGCCTGACTCGCGGCCACCAGCGCGGGGAACGCGAGCGGCATCGGCCACTCCCGGGCCATGATCCGGAGCGCGATCTTGGTGAGTGGGTGCCGGCAGTTGAGTCCCGAACCGCTGGGCGTGCGGAATACCTCGAGGTTCGCCACCGCCAGCGACGGCTCCGGGTTCTCGGGCACGGCGCGCGAGGACAGGAGGAACCCCTTGACCAGCTCCGGCCTGAGCAAACGGTTCAACGGCACGCCGGCACGGCAGATCAGCGTCTGCCGGAAGGTGCGACAGCGCACGAAGTCCATATATTGCTCCATCTGCAGGATGTCGTGCGCGCCGATCCTCTGGAGCGTCGCGGCGATCTCCGCGCCGAAGTTCGTCGATACCATGGAGGCGAACTCCGCCTCGCCGAGGTACTGGAGGCCGTTCACCGCGAGTTTCCGGGCAAACTCGTGGAAATAGAGCGGCTGGTTGTTTTCCTCCAGATGCTCGTGGTGGACGTAAGCGTCCTGGTACCCGCCGATGTTTTCCAGCTCCTTATGAAGCAACTGCTTGTACGGGTTGCTCTCGCCCGGCAGCGCGTTGACGACGAACTCGACCAGCGCCTTGGCCTGGCCCAGTTGCGTGGGCGGGTCGCGAAACTGCTTGCCGTGGTACGTCATCATGTCGCGCACGATGCCGCGGATGTGCCAGCCCGGGTAGGTGTTATAGCTGACGTAGGCCACCCCCCGCGGTGTCAGGTTCTGGCGGCAAATGGCGATGATCCGGTCCTGGACCGCCGGAGGCACCCAGGAGAAAACGCCGTGGCTCACGACATAGTCGAACTCGCCAAACCCCTCGCCGACGTCCAGGATGTCGATGTGCTTGAGCTCGATATTCTTCAGGCCGAGCGCGCCGATGATCCTCCACCCCTCGGCGATCTGGCGGGAGGAGGCGTCGACGCCGACGAACCGCGACCCCGGCAGCGCCTGGGCCATCGCGATCACGTTCGCCCCGGAAGCACATCCCAGCTCGAGCACGCGGCAGCCGTCGGTCGGCGCCGCGTCCAGTCCGAAGAGCTTCGCCACCGCCGCGAGCCGGTCGGGCCAGGTCTGGGAGAAGGGATCGTTCTGGTAGGGAATCTCGTCGTACGAAGTTTTCGACACGTCCATGAGAGTCACCTTTTGGCGGGTGGGGGCCCGGCCGCCCGGCCCGGCATTCGCCGCCGTATCCCTGGCGGCCGGAATGGAAAACCCAAGATATACGCGGGGCTTCGCGGACGCCAGAGGCCGGGCACAGGCCGGCGACGCCTGGCCCCCTCCGCCGGCCGGGGCGGAGAACCCTGGCCGCCACGAGCCCCGCGACCACCGGGTTCAGGTCGTTGTACGCGCAGGATCGCCGGCAGCGCCTCGGCACAGGAGAACGCAGAGCCGGTGACACGAAGAATGCCCCGCTTGCTTCGCGATATGACTCGCGAGGCAAGCGGGGCCGATTCGTCAACGGCGGAGGTGAGTCCGAGCTCAGGGCGTAGAAGGCACACGCCGCGATGCTTTACCGAACGACAGCGGACCGCCGGGCGTCTTGGGCGTGGCTGGGCTCGCGGTGACGACGGGGGTCGCCCGCCTGCCGTGGCTCGGGAGCGTGATCGAGGCGGTGCTCAGGGTTACGACGCTCGGCGCCGCCGAGGAGGTACTTGAGGCAAGCGGGGCGATCGTTGCGGCGACGATCGGTTGACGCACCACGGTCTCGGCCGCGCTGAGGCTCACGCGATCGACGGACGCCGATGCCATGACACCGTGGTCCAACTTGAACGACGAGTAAACCGGCAGCGTGCCGCCCGGGTTGGTGAGCACGTCGCCGTTGGTCGCGGTGATGTTCGAGAGGGCGAAGAGAGTACTCGTATTGTTGGCAAGGATCGTCGTCGGAATCATGATGAGCTGGTTCGTATTCGGATTGAATGCCAGCTTCGCGTTGTAGGGCACGTCGGAGTAGCCCGAGCTGCCGGTCGTCTCGCCGCCCGTTTGTGGGACCAGCATGGCCGAATACCGCCCGAACGACGAGAGGTTGACGCTCTCGCTGAAGGTCACAGAACCGTATCCGAGCGACGAGGTCACGAGCGAGCCGTCGGCGGGATTCGTCCCCAGCACGGTCAGGGGCGACTGGCCCACAACGCTACTCGCGGCATTGACCTCGAACGAGGTGGCGAAGTCCTGTGCGATCGTGCCGCCCAGGTTGGGGAAGGCCTGGTCGTCGCTGATGCCGGTGTAGACCGTGACGATGTAAACCGTCGCGGGCGACAGCAGCACTTCCGGCGTGAGGTAGACGGTGTCCGTCGATGGGCTGTAGGTGGCGCCCGCGGTCACTCTCTGGTAGGTGCCGTTGGGGTTCTGCTGCCAGAGCTGGACCGTGCTTGCGTTGGCCGTCCAGAGGTCGAGCGGCTTGTTGAAGCCCACGGCGATCGTGTCGGGCCGCGGGATCAGGTTGTTATTGATGACGACCGCGCCGTTGTTGGCCGTGACGGAGGTGACCGCCAGCGGCGTCGCGTTGGCCGGGGTCGGGGCAAGCGTGAACGAGCTGTAGAACGTCCCGAGCGCGCCGCCCTGGCTGGTCAACGTGTTCCCCGCCAGGTCGGCCAGGGCGGCCGAGACCGTGATCAGGTAGACATCGGCGCTCAGCGGCTGGTCGGCCGTGAGCGTGATCGTCGAGGTCCCGTCAACATTCTGGTGGTACACGAGTGTAGCGGGGACGGGCAGATCGCCGCTATCGACGCCCGACGGAGCGCTCCACAGGCTGCCCGTCAAGGCCTGGGTCGTTTTGCCGTCCGGCCCGCTGGGAGTCAGCATCGCCGCGAACGGAGCGCTGGCGAACCCGCTACCGTCGGACTGGTCGGCGGTCAGCCCGACGAGCCAGTGGTTGAAGGTGACAATGACCTGATTGTTCGGCAGGACCGTCACGTAATCGCCCGCGGGGTTCACGCTGGCCGTCAGGCTGGTCTGCACGATGAGCGGGCTCGACTGCGACGCTGCGCTCTCCGCCCCGATCGCGCTGCCCGCGGTGGTGTACGCGACCTGGTAAGTCCCTTCGGCCAACGTGTGATTATTGACCGTGATCTCGCCGTTCGTGAGCTGCACCGGGCCGGCCAGCAGCACGGGGCTCGACGGGTTCGTCACGTCGTACAGCCGGTAGAAGAGCGCGTCGACCGGGCTGGGAATGTCGAAGACCAGCGGAGACGCGGCCGATCCGTTGTCGCTCGTGTAGCCCTGTGCGCTCCCCTGGCCCGTCTGGCTCGGTGGCGCCAGCGTGGGCGCTCCGGCCTGGGTGTTCGTCAACGTGACCTGCGTGAGCGTGGTCGACGCACTGCTGCTGAAGTTGCTGTCGCCGCCGTAGGCGGCCGTGACGCTGTGGTCGCCCAGGGCAAGCGACGACGTGGTGAAGGTCGCTTCCTCCTGACCACCCACGTCCGTCAGAGCCACGGGTGCTTGGGGCGTGCCATCGACCGTGAACACCACGTTGCCGGTCGGCGTTCCCGTGGTCGCTGGCGCCACGATCGCGGTGAACGTGATGCTGGAGCCCACCGGACCTGGGTTCGCCGACGACGTCACGGTGGTCGTCGATGTCGCCTGGGTCACCACCTCCGTGGCCGGGTCGGACACACTCGCCGTGAAGCTGCC
>JARLIH010000418.1 GCA_031291845.1 Isosphaeraceae bacterium
AATTGATAGAACCGTGGCCGGCAACGGCCGGCCCTACAGATTGGCTTCACGCCTCCTCTGCTCCCGCCTCCGGTAAAGCACCACGCCGAGCCACGCAATCAGCCCGCCAAGAACCAGGTTGACGAGACGCAGATCGTAGTTCTTGATCAGGCAGAAGTCGATCAGCCCCAGCACGAGCGAGACGGGCCAGAAGATGATCATGAAGACCATAAAGTACAACCCGTATTCGGGTTGAGTCTCGGCTTCGACCTTCTGTTCGAGCTCTTCGTAGATGCCCATCGGCCACTCCTTGACGCGCCACGGTCACGGAAAAAAGGAAGAATCGCACATGCGTGCGGATGAGGCAAACGGCATTCCTCTCACGAATTACGAACGCGACGGTGACGCGTGACATGAAGAACTGATGTGTCTTCTTGTTGCATACACGATATCATGGCTGATTCGCCGCGCCGACGGGACGTCGGTCCTCATTTCGTCGCGTTTTAGTCGCCGGGGCTTGAGGCAATGTGAGGATGGGTTCTGCCGTTGCATCATCCCGCGCTGGCTTGCGCGAGGTCAGGGGAGCCGCGTTGCGCGAATGACGCGGGGATGGTTCGCATGGTCGCGGACCGTGGGGGCGAGCTTCAGCAGTGGTTGGGCCGCGATCAGGGCGCGCACGGGCTCTTCCTGGTCCGACCCGATCTCGAGGATGAGGTGCCCGCCCGGCTTGAGCAGGGGGACCGACGCGGCGATGAGCGGCGCAACCACGCGCAGACCATCGGGGCCGCCGTCGAGGGCCCGGTGGGGCTCGTAGTCGCGTACCCCCGGCTCGAGGGTGGGAATGACGTCGGTCGGAATATAAGGGGGGTTCGAGACGATCGCGTCGAAGGGCCCCTCGTTCGCGACGGGCTCCAGGAGGTTTCCCTCGCGGAACACGACGCGGTCGGCCAGGCCGAGCGCCTCGGCGTTCGCGCGGGCGACGGCCAACGCGTCCGCGCTCGCGTCGATCGCCACAAAGCGGGCCGTCTTGTGCTGCTGGGTGCAGGCCAGGGCGAGGTTGCCGGAGCCGGTGCCGACGTCGACCGCAGTGGGGGCGTCGGTCTCTTTCAGCAGGCTCAGGAATTCGACAACGACGAACTCGGAATCGGGTCGGGGGATGAGCACGGCCGGCGAGACGGTCAGCGGGAGCGAGTAAAACTCTTTGTGGCCCACGAGATACGCCACGGGTGCTCCCTCGGCCCGGCGGCGGACCAGGTCGCGGAACTCGGCACGCGGGCGCTCGCCGATTTCTTCCTCGAAGTGCGTGTAGAGCTGCACGCGCGGCCAGCCGAGCACCTTGGCGAGCAGGACCTCGGCGTCGAGCCGCGGGCTTTCCGACCCTCGGCGCTTGAGGTAGTCGGCCGTCCAGTTCAGCAGCCGGAGCACGGTCCAGCGCTCGTCCGTCTCGTGCGCCTGGGCGTCGGGTGCGGCAACGGGCCGGGGAGCGTCCGTGTCTCGGGGCATGGCGTCACACCTCGCCGAGCTGTTCGCGGCGGTCGTGGTCGATCAGGGCCGTGGTGACGGGGGCGAGGTCCCCCTGGATCACACGGTCGAGGTTGTACAGGGTCAGGCCGATCCGGTGATCGGTCAAGCGGTTCTGCGGAAAGTTGTACGTCCGGATGCGCTGCGAGCGGTCGCCCGAGCCGATCAGGGTGCGGCGGGCCTCCGCGCGTTCGGAGCGGGCCTTTTCCTCGATCTGCTCGAACAACCGGCTGCGGAGGATGCGCAGCGCTTTCGCGCGGTTCTTGTGCTGGCTGCGTTCGTCGCGGCAGACGACGACGAGGCCGGACGGCAGGTGAGTCATCCGCACCGCGCTCGCCGTCTTGTTCTGGTGCTGGCCGCCGGGCCCGCCGGCGGTCATGGTCTCGACGGCAAGGTCTTCGGGACGGATGACGATGTCCACCTCTTCCGGTTCGGGCAGGACCGCGACGGTGGCCAGCGACGTGTGGATGCGCCCCTGGGTCTCGGTTTCCGGCACGCGCTGAACGCGGTGGCCGCCGCTCTCGAACTGGAGGTTCCGGAACGCGCCGTCCCCTTTGACGCCGAAGGAGACTTCGCGAAAGCCGCCGAGCTCGGTCGCCATGATCTCGAGGGGTTCGAACGACCAGCGCATCGTCTCGGCGAACCGGCGGTACATCTCGTACAGGTCGCGCACGAACAGGGCCGCCTCATCGCCGCCGGTGCCGGCCCGGATTTCCATGATCAGGCCCGCGCGGTCGGTGCCGACGGTCCGGTCGTAGAGCAGGTTGCGCAGGGCTTCGCCCTCTTCCTGCTGGCGGGCGCGCAGCGATTCGAGCTCGGCCTCGGCGTAGGAGCGCATCTCGAAGTCGGCCTCGGCCGCGCAGAGCGTCTCGGCCTCGGCGACCTGGCGTCCGAGCTCGAGGTAGCGGCCGTACGGCAGCGCCACCTTGGCCAGGGCGCCCCGCTCCTTGGCGAGGGACGTCATCCGGGCCGGGTCCGAGGACACCGCCGGGTCGACGAGGGCGGCCTCCAGCTCCAGAAACCGCTGATAGTCCGTTTGCAAGCGGTCAAACACGGGAGAACCTGTGTCCCTAAGGTGCGTGCAACGCACCGGTTCCTCAATGCGCGGCAGACTGGTGCGTGGCCCGCACCCGGCGAAACCGCAAACGACCGGCGGGCCGCCTACGAGATTCGTTGGGGATGCCTCTAGGCCTTGGCCGCGGTCTCGGCCGCCTTCTTGGCCTTGCCGTAGGTTCCCTGGAACTTCTTGTTGAACTTGTCGACGCGACCGGCCGCGTCCACGAACTTCACCGAGCCGGTGTAGTACGGGTGGCACTTCGAGCACACTTCGACGGCGATCTTCGGCTTCGTGCTCCGCGTCTGGAACGTGTTGCCGCAGCCGCAGGTTACGGTGGACTCGACGTACTTGGGATGAATGCCGTCTTTCATGGTTCCTTCGATCCTTCCCCAGCCTTCACAGGCATGATTCGACCCGACCGGCAACGCGGTCCGATTGCGTGAGCATACCAGATCGACCTGCTCGTGGCGAAGAGCGCCCGGCGAATTTCTCGTGCTGGAGTCCCGGTCATTGTCCCGGGTCAGTCGCCCTTCTTCTTCTCCGTCCCACTGCCCGGCGGCGTTTTGCCCTCGAGCAGGGCGACGACGTACTTCTCTACTTCGTCATAAGTGAACTGATTGTTCGGGTCGTCCCCGGTGAACCGCTTCACTTCCTTGCCGCTGGGGTCGAAGACGAAGACGGCGGGGATGCTGTTGACGTTCAGCTTCTCGAAGCCGACACCCGCGTCGGCGTCCTCGTCGAGCAGGACGTTGGTGAAGGTCGCCTTCTTCTCGCGGAGGAACTTCTCGGCGGCGGCGACGTCCTTCGGCTTCTTCGGGTCGTCGAGCGACAGGGAAGCGACCGCCAGGCCCTTGCCGGCGTATTTCTGGTTCATCGCGACCAGGTGCGGGAAGTTCTCCTTGCAGGGGCCGCACCAACTGGCCCAGGCGTCGACGATCGTGTACTTGGCGCCCGGGTTCTTGGCGACCTTGGCCAGGAAGTCTGCATAGGTCAATTTCTGAAGCGTCACGGCGCCGTCGGAAGCGGCCCCGGCGTCCGATTTCGCGCCTGCGGGGGGAGAGTCCTTCGGCGCCGTCTCGGCGGGCTCCTTCTTCGTGTCCGGGGGCGCCGTGATGCTCGGCGTGATAGCCGGCGGGATCGGCGCGCTGTCGGTTGCGGGCTTGTCGGTCGGCGCCGGTTCACAGCCGATCCCGCCGAACGCGCAGACAAGGAGGGCCAGGGCGGCCAGTCGGGCAGCACGAGTCATCAGGTTCTCCCTCCCGGTCGAGCGGGATTCTGGTGGGTCCGGGGGCGGCGGGCACGGGCAAACAGTCTGCGAACAGAAAGACGACGGCAGGTGGGGACGGTGTCGGCGGCAAAAGGGCAAGCCGCCGCCGACGGATGGGGTCGGCGGCGGTTGGGGAGGTCAAACATCACTCTCGTGAACCGGAAACCGTCAGCGGACCGGTCCGGCTCAGGTCACTTCTTGTACGAGATGCCGCAGCCGACGGCGCGGGTCTCAGACACTTCGACGGTCTCGTTCGCGAGCAGAGCGTTGATCGCGTCGCGGACGTACTTCTTGGTGACCTTGCTCTCGTTCTGGCTGTCGTCCAGCGCGCCGGTGTAGCGGATGGTGCGGGTCTTGTCGAGGACGAAGAACTGCGGCGTGTTGGTCGCGCCGTAGGCCTTGCCGATCGCCTGGCTCTCGTCGTAGCCGTAGACGTAGTTCGATCCCTTGTCCTTGGTGTAGTCCTTGATGCCCGGGATCTTGTCTTGCCCCAAGGTGCTGACGCTCAGTCCGACCACCTTGACGCTCTTGCCCTTGTAGTCGTTGACCAGGTCGATCAAGCGGTCCTCGTAGGCAACGACCACGGGGCAGTGGTTGGCCACGAAGACAACGACGACCACGTCTTCCTTGATGTCGTCGAGGCTGACGCTGGTGTCCTTGCCGTCGAGGACGGCGGGCAGGCCCGAGAAGCTGGGGGCCTTGTCGCCAGGGCTGACAACCTTGTTGTACTTGCCGGCGAGGGCGGGGCTGGCAACCAGGGCCAGGACCGCGAGGCTCAGAATCCACTTGCGCATCGGTGCGAACTCCATAAAAGATGTCGCGGATCGGGCATGTTGAGGGTGGCTCCCCGTCGGGCCCACCCATGAGCGCCGAGCGTCGTCCCGAATGGGCCCCAAGCCATCCCTTGAGGCCCCCTGCCGCCGAGGCGTTGCGCGACTCCGTACGAAGAGTCTCGCAGTGTAAAGAGCGTCGGCCGGACCCGCCAGTTCCCCGGTTTTTCGAGACTGTTCCGGCCGGTTCGTCCCAGCCTATCGGCCGCGCCCCCCCGGCGTCAACCGACTCACCGCCAAGGCGCGCAGCGGCATGAACCGCCAAGACGCCAGGAACGCAGAGGGAAGAAGAGAAGAAATGGGAAGAATAGGGAGATTGGGAAAGAAAGTGGCCGGCTCAGCGCTCGGTCGCGCGCCCAACCTTGTCCATTGTATAATAATGATACAATTGAACTCTTTCTTGCTCGTTTTGCTCCGTACTCTTCGGCTTCTCTCCCCTTACCGGGGCGTTTTCGGCGGCTCGGTGGTTCGTGACTGCGCGGGATCCTAGAGCGGTTAACGCTTGGGTTGCGCACAGGTCGACCCGCCTGGTCGTGCTACCCCCCTCCCCGCCCCCCCCTGCGTAAGGGGGCGAGTCTATAATCACCCCCCCTTACCAAAGGGGGGGCTGGGGGGGGTCGCTCGGCGAAGGACGTGCGCGACGCATACATTCCACGCTCTAGCTGACGGTCTCGCGCTCTCAGTGGTCGTTGATCCTCGTGTCGCCGATCGCGTCTTCCGGAGCGTGCTCGAGGAAGTGCCAAGTGCACTCGACGGCCACGACCTTCAGGAACGTCTTCTTGAACTTCGCAGCGCTCGTGCCGGTATCGGTGGGGATGGGGCCGCGCTTGGGGAACTCGGTCTCCTGGTAGTCGTCGTAGACCGTTTCCTCTTCCTTCGGCTGGTCGGTGAGCCGCTTGCCCCGGCTGTTCTTCGGGTAGTCGAGCGCGATCGCCTGGATGTGCGTGCGCGACGTGCCGTGCAGCACGTTCAGGTCGCCCGCCTCCTTGGTCTTGAACGACTCGATCTCGAGGAAGATCACGTAGTCGGCCTCGAACGCGCGGGCGATCTCGGCCGGGTTGTTCCAGTCGGTGTGTCCGTCGACCCAGTCCCAGACTTTCTCCTGGGAGACCATGTCGATCTTCTTGACGTTCTTTTGCAGCCGGCGACTAAATTCGCGGGCGAACTCGCGCTCGAGCGCTGGGAATTCGCCCTGGGCGCCCGAGGAGGCGTGCGCCACGACGGCGACGCGCTTGCCCACGAGCGACGGGCTTCCTTCCGGCACCGGGATCGTCGGCTCGTTCGGCTGGATGAAGTAGAAGAGCGTGCGGGGATCGCAGCCGGCGAGGGCCAGCAGTCCCGCACTCATCAGAACGAGCGAACATGCGGCCCTGCGCGTCCGTGCGTGCGGCCGAGGGGTCATCTTAACGCCCTCCAAGGAACAGGCGAATGGTCCAGAACAACAGGCTCAAAGCCACGGTGGCCGACACCACGGTGATTACGGGCCCTTCCACCGAGCGGAACCCGACCGGCCGCCCCCGCGCCGCCCCGGCCACGAGCCAGGGGATCATCAGGAGGCAGACGGGGGCCAGCAGGCTCCCCGCCGGGTTGGCCCGCCACGAGCGGTCGAACCGCCCCCGCGCGAACCAGGCGAACGACGTCGTCATGCCGCAGGTCGGGCAGGGGATCCCCGTCACCACCTTGAACGCGCAAGGCGGCATTCCGAGCTGCGTGTGCGTACCGAACCCTCGCGGGTCCGGCGTCAGGCAACACGCCACCCCCAAGACCGCCGCCAACCCCAGCGCCGACAGCGCCATGGCCCAGCGGCTCAGCCGCGACAGACGAACCGAAGAAGCATCACCGCGAGTCGGCTTCAGCGAAGTGCCGGCCAATCGACGTGTCCCGATACTCGCGCGGGCCTCAAACACCCGAGAGGACGATTGAGATGGGCAGGCTCAACTTACCGGAGAACCGGCAAGGTGGCAAGGCCAACTCAGGGCCCAGTGGCCCAGTGGGTGCACGTCAGCTTCTGCGCCTTCTCGTTCGCGGTCCAAAGCGTCAATAGAGGAACCCGACGGATTTGTGGTAAGGTGCGCGACCTCTGGTGTTTTGGAGGCCCGTTTTCCCCCGGATCAGGAGGATCGCCATGGACC
>JARLIH010000419.1 GCA_031291845.1 Isosphaeraceae bacterium
CTCGGCAGCGAGATGCTGCGAGTCTGCCGCGCTTCCGCCGTTGCCGCAGACGAGCACCTTGCCGCCGTTAGCAAAGCAATCCCCAATAGCCGTCGCGATGCGTGCAATGACGTCAGTGGAATGCGCGACGGTGCCCTGGATCGCCGCGACGTGCGCGGCGAGCTCGCTTTCGATCGTTGTCAATCCTGCACCTCTTGACGATTCTGCCTGCCTTGCGACCGACCGGGCGATGTCATTGCGCTGGGATCTACGACCCGACCGGCACGACGTGTTCGAATCCACGGATCTTCAAATCGTCCCCGATGATGGGGTCGTCCAGGGTGCTCACCACGAGGACGACTCTGAGCTCGTGGCAGTCCGCCATCTCCACCCTGAGACAACCCCGGGGCCCGTCCATCGTGGAACCGCGGAGCGTGGCTGTTCGTTCAACGAACGCGCGAATGTCCACTCCCATCGCACGAAGTCGGCGTCCCGCCTCGCGTCCCACTCTGGAGCCCGGTAGATGGTGGCTGGCCTCGTGCCGGCAAGGACTTCGGCCCTGACCGCGTAGCGGCGCTCCATCTGCTTGCACCACTCCTGTCGGGGCTGGTCGAGCAGGCGAGTCAACTCTCGGTCGTGGGGGTCCGACTTGGATGTCGAGACGCTCACCATGCCTGGCTGGCCTTCAGCCCGGCGCTCACCATGCCGTCCGGCCGCCGTCGATGACGAGGTTGGCGCCAGTCATGTAGGAGGACGCGTCGGAGCAGAGGAACAGGATCGCGCCTTCGTATTCGTCGACTCTCGCCATGCGGCCGAGCGGGATCAGGTTCGTCAGGCGCTCGACGAAGTCGGTTGGCTGGTTGGTCCCGACTCCGCCTGGTGAGATCGCATTCACCCGGACCCCCGAGGAGGCCCAGTACGTCGCGAGGTAGCGCGTCAATCCCACAAGTGCCGACTTGACGACCGAGTACGTGACCGGCTTGACCGGCTGCCGGTCCTCCGGGAGGCCCGCCTTGCGGTAGATTCGCTGGTCGGGACCGATGAGGGCGAGATCGGACGCCACATTCACGATGACACCCTTTCCGCGCCGCGCCATCTCGCTTCCAAGCACCTGGCTACACAGGAACGCTCCGGTGAGACCGACCGCGAGATCCGCGTCCCACTGATCGAGGCTGAACGACTCAAGTCGGGTGAACTCGACGTCGGGGGTGTTCTCCATCTTCGGGTTGTTTGCGGCGTTGTTGATGAGGATGTCGACGCGCCCGTAGCGGCGGAGGATCTCCTCGAGCAGGCGCTCCACGCTCGCACGATCGGTGATATCGACGCGAATCGCGCTCGCGCGTTTCCCAAACCTCTCAGCGAAATCCGTGCTCCCCACCTCGAGGTGATCGGTCTTGATGTCCGCGAGCGCGGGAATCCCGCCGGCCCCGGCGACGGCTTCGCCGTGACGTTGGCCGAGAAGCCCGCCGCCACCGGTGATGACCACGACACGCCCGGAGAGATCAAAGATGTCGATGGGCTTCATCTCACGCCGCCAGCCTCTAGATCGACGACGTGGCCTGTGTCCATGGATCGCTTCGCCGCCAGTGCGATCTCAAGGCTGCGCCGTCCGTCTCGCAGGGTGACCACGGGAGTCTCCCGTCCCGCCAGGCATCCGAGGAAGTGGCTCATCTCATCGATGAAGAGCTGGTTCCGCTCGAAGGAGGCGAAGACGGCGGCCTCGGAGACGTGACCTCCCTCGTCGTAGGCGGTGATGGAGTTGGCGCGCAGGTCGACCTCGATCTTGCCCGCGTCTCCGATAACCTCGCAGGCCCGCGTTGGAGGACGCTGCACGAAGTCCTGGTGCACGTGGACTGGGATCGGACGTCCATCCACGACGCACTCGAGAAGCAGGCTCGCCGTGTCCTCGACATCGATCTCAAGTCTGCTGAGATGTCCGCCGACAGCGAAGACGCGGCGCGGCATACCGAAGAGCCAGTAGACGTAATCGAGCTCGTGGATCTGCGACAGAACGACGCCGCCGCCGAGACCCGCTCGAGAGGCGTACATCTGCCGGTAATCCTCGTACGGGTGCCATCCGGGTAGATACTCGCCAATCTCGATGCGCACACCCACGACCCGGCCGATGGCATTGGCATCGAGCAAGGCCTGGAGACGTTGAAGACAGGGATGGAACCGAAGCTGATAGCCGACGAGACCGACCAGCCCCTTCGACTCCGCGAGCGTAATGAGCTCCTCCGTCCCGTCGAGGCGATGCGATAGCGGCTTCTCGACGAAGATCCCGGTCCCGGCGCGAGCTGCCTCAAGGGCGACGGGTACGTGGAGGCTAGTCGGGTTGCAGATGAGCACTGCGTCGGGGCGTTCGGCGAGAGCACCGTCAAGTTGGTCGAAGACTCGCAGTGCGTACCTCTCCTCGAGATCGACACCAGCCTCCACGGCCAGGTTGTCCGTGAGCGTTGGGCTCTCGCGTCGAACTCGGTACGCCATGATCTCGGCGGAAGACCCGAGCAGGGCGCGGATGTTCCGAACGTGCCGCTGGCCGATCCCGCCGAGCCCGACGACAAGGAACTTCACGCTGGGCGTCCGGCTTCTATTGCGAGCGACTCGAGGACGAAGGTCCGGTTGCGTACGGCCCAGGCGACCTCGTCCCCAGGTTGCCCCCGGGCGACCTGCAAGATGATGTCGCCGGAATAGTGTTCGGCATGGAGACGATCGAACACCGCGGCGAGGTCAGCGTCACCCGTGTCCAGCGGGACGGTTCCGCCCCCGAGAATCCTGTCCTTGATGTGGACGCTCCCGACCCTCGAGCCGTAGGCCGCGAATTCCTCGCGCGGATCGTACCCAAGCGACGCACTGTTACCGGTGTCGTAGTTCACCTTGAAGACACCGGCCGGTAGACGTTCAAGCAGGTCGCGGAAGGGCTCGGGTCCGAGCGACGTCTCCAGGTGCAGCTCGATGCGCGAGTCTGCCGCGATCGGGGCCACGCTCCGCAGGGCGGAGGCTGCCTGCTCCGCCTCGGCGGCGGTCTCAATCCGAGAGGCATCCACGAATGGGATCACGACCCGCTCGATGCCCAGGAGAGCCGACCTAGCGATCAGCCAGCGAAGGGCCCCGAGTCGAGATTCGAGCTCGTGCCGTCGGGCTCTGACCAGCGGCCGATCCATGAAGTAATCAGCACAGACCGACGCAACCTGGACTCCGTGCTCCTGCTGGAGTCGCAGCAAGGAGTCGATCCCCTCGTCGGTTGCGATAGGGTTCACGTCCGCGGCGTACGCGTCGTATATCCACTCGATGCTGTCGAGGCCAGCGTGAGCCGCAAGCTCGAATTCGTCTGCCCAGCGATCCCGCGGGAAGCACTGGATCCGTCCATCGATGGGCGGAACGAGGCGGCCCTGCATGATCCCAATTCGGCTCATCGCGTCGCTTCTGTCTGTCCGCCGTCCTCGACGAGAGGGACGAGCATGTTGGCACGGAGCTCAGAGCGGTCAAGGAGCGGCAAGAGATCCTCGAGGGGTCGACTAACCATGCTCCCATCCGCCCTCAGGGTGGACGAGACGCGGGGCCCAATCGGCTGATCGGGAGCCACAAGCACGTCACAGAGAACCGGGCCTGGCTGATCGAGAACCTCTCTTATGCCCTCGCGGAGCTGCGAGTTGTCACTGATCGTCGCTACCGAAATGCCGAACGCTTCGCCGAGCTTCTTCAGAGACGGAAGGGTCAGGCCGCTCGTCGGATCCGCACCTACCAGATGACCGTGAAAGTGATTCCTCTGGGTGGCTCGGATCGAGGCGTAGCCATTGTTGTTCAGCACGAAGAACTTGATCGGAAGCTGCAGCCGCCTTACGGTCTCCAGTTCCTGAACATTCAGCTGGAACCCGCCGTCGCCGTCCACGCTGATCGTCCGGCGGCCACCAGCGGCGAGGCAACCTCCGATGCTCGCCGGCAGGCCGAACCCCATCGCTCCGAGACCGCCCGTGCTGAACAGCCGCTGCCCCTTCTTGACCGAGAAGGCGAGCCAGAAGGTGTCAATGGCAACCCCGGAACTCCCGGGGATGATCAGATCGTCCCCGCTCAGCTCCTCTGCGAGAACGTCGGCGAAGGCATAGGTATTCGCGTGGTCGGCTTGCGTCCAGTACTCGGGGAGGACGACGGGATATCGCCGCTTCCAGTCCGCACACCTATCAAGCCAAGCGGCCCGATCCTTCGGCTCGATACGGTCACGCTGGGAGAGCACGGCTTCGATGAAGCGCGCTGCGTCGATCGTGATCGGAACGTCGACCTTGATCCCGAGCTTGTCGATCTCACCCGGCTCGACGTCGACGATCACCTTCCGGGCGGCGCGGGCGAACTGAGACTTGTCGAACCCGGTGACGGCAGCGTCAAGGCGGGCGCCGATGCTGATGAGCAGATCTGCGTTCTGGATGGTGAAGTTGGCGCCGCGAGCGGCCACGGTCCCGGGCTTCCCGAAGAACAGGGGATGTGACTCCCACAGGAGGTCGGCTCCCATCCACGTCGTCAGGACCGGGATGCCGAGAGTGTCGACGAGGTCCAGCAGGCGGGCGGAGGCGCCAGCGAGCCGAACTCCATTGCCAACTAGGAGGACCGGCCGCTGCGCCCGGTTCAGGAGCCGAACCGTGCCTTCGACCTGCGTTGCCAGGAGCTCGCTGGGACTCTGCAGGCCCGCGTCGGTGGCCTCGAAGCGCCGAATTGACGCCGGGTCGACCTGGCTTCCTTGTACGTCAAGGGGGATGTCGAGCCAGACGGGTCCGGGTCGCCCCGATCGAGCAATGTGCAGTGCCCTGTCGATCTCGTACGCGATGTCGTTCGGATCCATGACCGTCTTCGCGTACTTGGTGATCGGGGCCGCCAGCGCCACGATGTCCAGTTCCTGCGGTCCGAGCTGGCGGACCGCGAGCGAACCCTTCATGTCGGTTCGCTTGACCTGCCCCGAGATCACAAGGCAGGGAGTGGACTCCAGCCAGGCTCCCGCAACACCCGTGAGCGCATTCGTGCCGCCCGGACCCGTCGTGACGAGCACGACACCGAGGTTGTTCGTGACGCGAGCGTAGGCCTCGGCGGCGATCGCAGCCGCCTGCTCGTGCAGGGTACAGACGTACTCGATGTCATTACGTCGGCCAAGCGCGTCGTCCAGGTGCATCGCGCCACCGCCGGCGACCATAAACACGTGGCGGACGCCGGCCTCGGCGATCCGCTGCATGACGTAGTCCGCGACCCTCACGCTCCGACACCTCGCACCGAACAAGACGCCGTCGCACCGCGTTCTGCGTGAGAAG
>JARLIH010000044.1 GCA_031291845.1 Isosphaeraceae bacterium
CCAGCTGGGGGTGGGCTGGCCACCCAGGCGCCCCGCTTCGCCTGAGGGATAACCGATGGAGATCAGCGAGGAGTGTCGATTATACGCTTCAATTTGGTCGCGTCTTCAGTCCGTCGTCCTCCCTTGTCCCGGCCGCTACGCTCGTTGGGTCGCGGTCTCCGGGATGCTCCGCACCCTCCACCTCGCTCCCCTGCCTCGCTTCGCTCACGACTCCTTGCCTGAACTCGGCACAGCGGAAGCCCAGATCGTGGTTCCGGTCCGGGGGCACGTCGCGGACGCGGTACGCCGCGCGCACGTACTGCGCGACGTAGATCCACGAGCCGCCCCGAAACACGCGCTGGGCGGACGCGGAATCGGCCGTCGTCGTGCGAGACCTCTCAGCATAGTCTTCCGCCCAAGCGTCGTTGCACCACTCCCAGACATTTCCCAGCATGTCGTACAAGCCCCATGGATTCGCTTTCTTTCTGCCGACGGGGTGTGTTCCCGCCTTGTCAAACTCGAACTGCTTCTCGGGCCATTTTGAGGCATCCCAGCCATGGCTCAGCTCGAACTCGATTCCACTGTTCCCGCCGTACCAGGCGATTTCGTCGAGGATCGGCGCGTTATTGGCGCCTTGGATGACCATCGGACCGGCATAGGTCGCCATCGTCGTCCCCGCGCGGCAGGCGTACTCCCACTGGGCTTCCGTCGGCAGTGAGAGCCTCAAGTCGACCTTCGCATTGAGTCGCCCAAGGAACGTCTGGCAATCCTCCCACGATACCTTCTCCACCGGCCGATCCGGTGACTGGAACTCACTCGGGTTCTTGTCCATCAGCGCTTCCCAGAGCGCCTGGGTGCAAGGTGTATCGAACATCCAGAAACCTTCGGCGATCGTCACCTCGTGTTGTGGTCCTTCATCCGCGTCTCGCCCTTCCTCATCGAGAGGCGAACCCATCAGGAACCGACCCGGCGGGATCCAGCGGAGGCGCTGGCGGATGGGGCTGAGCGGTGCGGCCGGCAGCACGCTCTTCTTTTTGCGCGCACGTTTCGCCCGCGGATTTGCACCTTTCCTTTCAATCGTGAACTCCGCCCAGAGCCCGTACCTGTCCCGACCGATGGCCGACGCCCACCCTGGGAGCGTCGTCGTGCGGAGTACGACTTGTTCGACGTCCGAACTCACGCGCAACGGCGCCAGCGCGCCGAACGACACGCCGTCCATTCCGGGCGCGTCGAGATTGATCCAACCCGCTCCGCTCGCTTGGTCGCGGTCTCCGGAGTGCTCCGCACCCACTCCGCCGCGCTCCCTCGCTCGCTCCGCGTCTTCCTGCCAACCTACCGGTCCCGGAGCCCTGAACTCGGCACAGCGGAAGCCCAGATCGTGGAGCCGGATCGAGGGCCCGTCGTGGCTGCGGAACGCCGCGCGCACGTACTGCGCGTCGTTGAGCCACGAGCCGCCCCGAATCACGCGCCGGGCGGACGCGGTGGCGGCCTTCGTCGTGCTGTAATCTGGGGTCCAGACGTCTTCACACCACTCGAAGACGTTACCCAGTGTGTCGTACAAGCCCCAGGCGTTGGGGAACAAGCGGCCGACCGAATGGGTCTCACGCTGGCTGTTCCCGCTGTACCAGGCGATCTCGTTCAGGTTCTCGCGATAGCGCGGCGTATCGGTCCCCGCGCGACAGGCGTACTCCCATTGCGCCTCCGTGGGAAGCTTCAAATCCAACCCCTCGCACCTCTCGTTCAACCGCTTGAGGAAATCATGACATTGATCCCAGCTCACGTTCTCGATCGGACGATCCAGCCCCTTGAATTCGCTGGGATTCTCCCCCATCACCGCTTCCCACAGGGCCTGTGTGCAAGGCGTGTCGAACATCCAGAAGCCCGACGCGATCGTCTCCTCATGGCGCGGTCCTTCATCGGGATATCGCCCTTCCTCGTCCTCGGGTGACCCCATCCAGAACGTGCCGGGGCGAATCCAGCGGAGGCGCTGCCTGGCGTCTTCCACACGCAAGTCCACCCAAGGCCCGAATCGATCCCTCCCCCAACGGTCGGCCCATGCGGGCGCCACGCCACCGTTCCAGAAGTCATCGGGTTCGTCGAGCCTGATCAAGCCGTTACGGGTCCGGATCGTGCCGAGGAGGCTACCGGACGAGCGGGCGATGCCTGGGCCGCCCTCATGTGTCCACGCGACCAGGCGATCTCCCGCGTGGTGGATCTCAACGGTACGGACGGCGCGCCCGAGTGAAGGAACGCGGGCGGTGTCGAGACCTGCGGGGGGGTGGTCCTTGGTTGCGCTGGTCAGCGCCCAGATCTGGTGCAGCGAGTCGCCGGCGCTGCCGTTCAAGGGCGCCTCGGGCAGACGGATGAAAGCGCGGCGGAACCAGAGCGATATGTTCGAGGTCGGATCGCGTTTCCCGACGTCCCCTTCGAGGACATCTTGCTGCGCACGCACCCAACGCACCGCCGCGCCGAGATCATCGTCGGGGAGCTCCAGCTTGGCGGTTTCGGCCTCGAGGCCGAGCCGTTCCAGAAACCAAACGGCCTCATATTCGTGGATGTGACCGCGTCGGAGCAGCGAGATGACTTCCCGGCGGATGTCGGGAGCTTCGCGCTCGAAATCCTGTTGGAGTTGACGGGCTCTGTCGGGACAAAACTCGGCGGCCTCGTAATCCTGGCCCCGCAACGCGGGGTCCTGCCAGACCCGGGCTTCGACGCCTGCACCCAGGCGGCCCTTGATCAGCAACCGGCGAACTTCACGGATCAAGAGGGGCTCGAGCCGCAGTGCGTACGAGAGAAGCGTGAGAATGCGCCGGGCGACCTGGGCGACCTGGTCGGGACCGAGACCGTCGTTTCGCGAGGCGACGTGGCTTTCCCAGGGGATGACGATCCAGTCGCGCGTCAGTTCGAGCGGTATGCACGCGAGGTCGCAGGGAACCAACGCGATCGGCCGCGCACCGTTCTCCCGATAGCGCTTCCCCAACGCGAGCCAGGTTTCCCGCGGCTCAAATCGATCGAGGGCGAGTGCGCCCAGGTCGCTCAGTGCGAGCACGGTCGTGCCCGGCTCGGGGGGCTGGTAGCCCGCCAATTGAGACGTCCCGCCCCGATGAGGCAGCGCGACGACCTCAACACCGTCCCGGGGATAGACCCGCCGGAGGGTTTGAACCACGGCAGATTGATCCTGGCGGTACGGTTTCAGGTGCTCGTGCTCGTCGAGCACGACGTGGATCGACTGTCCCCAGGTCTTGCGCGAGCGCCGCGGCAAGGAGCCGGGAAAACGACCCCGACTGAGATGGTCGACAACCCGCGCCACGTCGAGCTCTCCGCTCGTTCGCGAGAACGAAGAAACGCGCCGGAGCTTGGTGAGAACGGCCGCGGAAGTGGCGAGCGGACGAAAGGTGAGCGGGGCTGGTGGTGGTCGATCCGCAGTGGGTTGATCCAGCGCGAGGAGTTCTACGCGTTCCGTATCACCCTCCTCATGGAGCGGCTCGATCCTCGTGTACGTCTCGGCGCGCCAAAAGGGGATCAAAGCCTGGGGAGACGGCTCAGGGATCGGAACGGCCGCCGCCGGGCGGATCTCGGGTGGGACGGCGATCGGCTCCGGGGTGACCAACTCCATCCCCAGGAGCCGGGCAACCGCCGATTGAAGCTCGGGGCCGCCGGCCAAGTAGGCATCGAGCAAGTCAGCCCGCCCCACAATTCCCGTTTTCATGGCCCGTCGTGCTCGTATTTGCGAATGACGAATTTCGCCACATCAGCGAGACGCTTCTTCTGGAGCTCGAAGTCTCCCGGCGCGAGCCGGAACACGGCACGGACAAGGTCGAGGTATTCGGCTTGCCCAGGGAGCGGCGATACGTTCGCCTTCACCGCGATGCGGCGGTCCCTGACGAGCAATTCGGCCGCGCTGACGAACAGGTCGCGCGAGTTCGTCGCTTGCTTCGGAAAATGGGCCGTCGCCCGGGCAACGAGGTGAGCGACGAGACGGTCGTCGTCGTCGGGCAGCTTCAATTCGAGGACCAGGCAACGGCGCACGAACGCGTTGGGGAGAATTCGCTCTTCGTTGGTCGTGATCACCACGAGCGGCGGTTCGCCCCTGACCTCAATCGGGTCGGACTGACCGAGTGGCGTGAAGGAGCCGGACCCGAGCGCTTCGAGGAGGCCGTTCGGAACGTCCGTGTCGGCCTTATCGATCTCATCCAGGAGGACGACGCAACCCTTGCTCGGGTCCGCCTTCGGTCCCAGGCGCGGGATCGGTGTCCTGGTTCGTTCGGCTTGCCGGTTCGCGGACTCCCAGTCAAACGCCCACCAGAGTGGACCGGGGCGGACGTAGTTGCCAATCGCCAGTTCTTCCCGAAGTCGCGCGCGCTTGGAATCCTGCGTCTCGACCTCGCTCGGAGCGCACCGATCGACCTTCCCTTCCGGAACGGCAGCCGCAATCTGCGCGTCGGCCAGACGGAGGACGGCGTCGAATTCCCACATCAAGTCGCGCGACTCCGTTCGGGAGTCGACCACTTTCGCAACTAAAGGCCGTCCGAACACACTCGCAGCCGCCGCGGCGAGCTGCGTCTTCCCCACACCCGGTTCGCCGCGAATCAGCAGCGGCCTCATCGCCGCGAGCGCGGCGCGGATTGCGTCGGCGCTATCGTCGTCGAACAGATGGTATTGCTCGGGCAAACCCGGTCGATCCATCAGCTTGACGGGTTTCGTGCGATCGATCTCCGGGATCAACGTCATGCGGCAATTCCCTTGTGTCGGACAGCTCCGCGTGTGTGCCGGTCGCAACGGCTGCTCTCTGGCCCAGGACTTTTCATCGTCTTGGGTCTTCGAAGCGTCGCCGGAGCACTCGCAGGTACTCCTCCTCGGGATTCTTGGCCTGGCTCTCCGTTGTGAGCAGGAGGATCGGCAGCTCGGGTTGGATCTCGCTCGCTCGCTCCAAGAGCTTCAACGCGTAATCCTGTTCCGCACTCTCCTGCGGCAACCGCACGATACAATAGGTCGTACGTTTGTTGCCCAACCTGTCCCATTTCAGCCTCCGAGCCCGAGATTCTGCCGATTCGGTCTCCAGGATGTGCGCGAGAAAACGCTGCGCATCGTCGTCGATCGTGATCTTGCCGAGCGGGGGAAGGCTGCGCCCGATTGCGTGTTTTCCGCCCAGCTCGGGGTCTTTCGGATCGAACCGTGATTCGAATTGATCCAGCGCGGCCATCATGAGCTCCGCCCCGCATTTGGTCATCACAACTCCCTTGAGGAAACCGCCGCCTTTCGCGTTGAGACAGCTCGACGCCGTCGCGACGACTTCGGGAGCGAAGTGAAACGGCAGGATCAGGTCCAAGCAGTTCTCGAGAATATCGAGCGCATCGCGTTCCTTCTTCTTCGCCCATTCGTTGATCAAGCCGTGTAAGAGAGGGACGGAATCATCGTGATCGAGGAGGTGATCGAGGATTGCTTCGCGAACCTTGGCGGCCTTGTCGGGGATCGCTTTGATCGTCAGTGCCAACGCGAGGTCGCGCGGATTTTTTCGTTGGTCGTCGAAGAGCTGATCCAGTTGATCGGAGAGGGCGCGGCGGACTTTCTCTCGGTATTCCTTCCGTCGCTCCGAGTCACCGCGAGGCCGGCTCTGCTCACGAAGAGAGCGAAGATAAGACGCAAGATCGTCGAGCTTATCGCCGAACGACAAAACATAGATCCGCTCTTCGGCCGGATGCATGGCCTGGGTCGCCTTGACGTCTTGCTCCAAGGCCAACCGGAAATGACGGTACTCCGAACCCGAAAATACGTGCCGTGACCACCGAAGTAAGGCACCGAAGTTCGGGTCGGCCAGGCCGGCCCCATAGCCTACGAACAGAAGAGTTCGTGTCGCACGAAGGGCTTGCTGGATCGCCTGGGCGTGCGCATCGCCGAGGATCCTCTCATAAGACCGGATGCCTAAAACGACCGATTCCGGGTCTCGCCAGTGTCCGTGGAGATGGAGAACACCGAGCTCGGTGCCTCGGATCAGGAGCTCGACCCGTGCACTTTCGCGCCACGTTACCGGCGGCAGTCCGGTGACATCTTCGATCAACGAATCATAGTTGGTCGTCGCGATTGGGACGCCGAGCTCTTTCAACGCTCTAATCACGTCGCGGTTTTCGGGTTTCAGGGCACCAACCGTCTGCCTGAGCCATCGGCTGAATTCCCCGCCTTGTGGGCGGAGCTTCGTTTCGATCTTCTCAGCGGCGGAAAGTAGGTCGTCGACGTCTGTTGAATCGATTTCAGCACGGACCCGATCAGGCCACTTGGTGTCCAGAGTCGGTACGACCTGCACACAACGTTCGACGCCGTCCTGAAGCAGCCCAACCCACGAGGCCACCGTGTCGTTGTTGGTCGCGCCGATCGATACGCCGGCTCCGACGATGGCGACGACCTGTCGATTCGCGATTTGTTGTCGAAGATCATTGACGAGTTCGCTCGACATCTCCCATCTCCTGGGGTCAGACCCAGCGCATCGCCTCTTTGTTCGGAGCGGGGCCGCAAGGCTCGCCGCAACTCTCACGAAGAAGCAGGCTATGAGGATACCGCCCGGGTCGCTGTCGAGTCGAGGAGTGACCCCTGCCAATTTTGGGTGTCTGTTCGCCATAATATGAGTTATTCATAATCATGGCCAATTTTGTCGCCATCCCGACCACAAATCAGCGCATGCGGAGCGATCCACACAATGTCCGGTGGGCACGGCCCACTCTACGAGGTGCTACGCAAGGATGTGCCGCCCTCGTCCGGCCCGTTCAAGAGGAGGAGGCCGCAGGCGCGTCGTTCGGGTTGGGCGAAGGCTCGGCACGGAAGATCTTGCCGCGCGCCAGCGCGACGGCGGCGGGCCGGCCGAAGGCGTCCGAGACGGTTGTGAACAGGTCGGCCCAGTCGGCGTCGTCCAGTTCACGGGCGCCGTGGGCCAGGTGGAGGAGAGCAGCCAGGGGATGCTCTCCCGCGACCAATCGTTCGGCGTCGGGGGGCAAGGTGAGGGCTGGAGAGGAATCGATCGCCTCCCGGATGGCGCCGGCGTGCGAGTGGAGGCCGGCGAGGCTCTCGCCATAGCTGCCGCCCCGGCTCGTCAGGGCACAGACCTGATCCGTCAGGTCGAGCGCGCGGCCGCGGATTTCCTGGTGGCGGCGCAGTGCGGCCCGGGCGGCGGCGACGGAATCGAGCAAGGCCGAGAGGGCGGGCAGGCCAATGGTCTCGGGAGGCCCGATGCGGACGGACTCGGCCAGGCGGAATACCTCCGCGCGGAGCCGGGCGAAGTCGCGCCGGCACGCGGCGGCGGCTTCCAGAACGTGCTCGTCGGGAGGCAGGCCGACCGTGCGCATCCGGTCGACGGCCTGCGCCATTTGCTCGCTGACGCGTGCGAATCGAGCGGCCAGGTTGTTCGCTTCGTCGCGCAACGGCTGGACCTCTGGCTCCTCGGGGAAACGATTCTCGCGCGCGGCCGGTCGGAACGGGGGCTCGGGCTCCGTGGGCCGGTGGAGCGATTCAAGGGCGCTGGCGCAGACCCGGGTGTCGGGGTGCTGCTCTCCGAGCGTCGCGCGGCGGATGTCGAGCGCATGCTGCAACAGGGGGGCTGCGCCGGCGAAGTCGCCGCGTTCGCGGAGCAAGAGGGCGAGGTTGTTCAGGGCCGTTGCGTAGTGCGGGTGGTGGTCGCCCAGCGTCTCGCGGCGGATGTCCAGCGCCTGGCGCAGCAGGGGTTCGGCGGCGACGAAATCGCCCCGTTCGCAGAGGAGCATCGCGAGGCTGGTCAGGCCGGTGGCGTGGTCGGGGTGGCGCTCGCCGAGCGCTTCGCGGCGGATGTCGAGCGCCTGGCGCATCAAGGGCTCGGCGGCGGCGAGGTCCCGCTGCTCGCAGAGCAAGAGGGCGAGGTTGTTTAGGGCCGTCGCGTAGTGCGGGTGGCCCTCGCCCAGCGTCTCGCGGCGGATGTCGAGCGCCTGGCGCAGCAAGGGGCCGGCGGCCGTGTGGTTCCCCTGTTTCTGGAGCGACAGGGCGAGGTTGCTCAGGGCGGTCGCGAAGTGGGGGTGACGTTCCCCGCGGGTGGCACGTAGCGAGTCGACGAGGCGGCGCGCAGCGACTTCTGCTTCGCGATAGCGCCCTTCTTCGTGCAGCTTCACGACGTCGAGTCCCGAGGCGTCGGGGTCGCCGGTCGCCTGGCCGCGGGCCTGGCTGACCCAGTTGCGCAACCGCGTTTCGAGCCATTCTTTCGCGTCTTCCACACGTCGCGACTGTGCCATTGCGAAGGTCTCGAGGCGTCGGTCAGTGCACCCAGCAGTCGGCCCGGAGGGTCCCGGGAGCCAGGCGCAACGAACGGCCGGTCTGGTTCCAGAGGGTAATGGCCACGGTGTCGGGCGCGCTCACGGCTCCGACCAGCAACACCCCGACGGGAATGCCCTGCGAGAAGCCGACGGCCACCGTGTCGCCCGGCTTGGCGCCGGCGACCGTCAGGGTCGTCCCGGCCGTCGCACCTTGGGGCACTTCGGGGGGTTGCCACGCGGCGGTGGCCGAGAGGTGTCTAACGATCGGGGTTCCGCCGTTCCAGGAGAGCGTCCCTCTGGGAAAAACGGTCGCGCTCCCTCCGTCAACGCCGTTGACCACCAACTCCAAAAGGCTACCGCGCGCGGGGGTTCCCGTATAGGGCACGCCTTGGGTCTGGTAGATCAGGGCCTTGATCTTGCTCGAGCCCCCCTCGTTGGTGAACTTGAACGCGCCGCCGACGAGGTCGGACATGCGCGCGTCGATCTGGGAGCCGTAGACGACCACTTCGGGCGAGCCGATCTCGATCCCCACGTGGCGGAACTTGTTGCTGCCGAAGAAGCGGCCGGCGGCGATGGTAGCGTCCCCCTCGTTCAGGTGGACCTGGGCCGAGGACGCCCACTCGCCGACGCAGTTGTCGAGCGTGACGAAGCCCGCCTCGACCTTCCACGCATATTCATGGCTGCCCCAGACGTGGCAGTTCACGAACTGGCAGCCGGTGGCCGAGAACGTCTTGCCGCTCTGGACGTGGATGCCGTTCGTCTTGGTGTCGTAGACGACGCAGTTGGCGAACTGCGAGTCGTGCGGGCCGCGGAAGACGATGCCGCCGCGCCCGCAGTGGTGGACCTTCAAGTTAACGACCTGCGCCTCCATTGAGTCGCCGGGCGTGCCCAGGCCGTCCTCGGTCCACACGGGGTCGTCGGTACTCCATTCCGACGAGATTCCCGCGTCGGCGCACTGCCGGATGCGTAGGTCGCGCAGGATGTAGCCGAAGGCGTAGACGCGGAGCCCGCAGCCGCGCGAATTCCTGGCCCGGTTGCCATCGAGCGTGAGGTCGCGGATCGACCAGTTGTACGGCCCCTCGGGACGGTTGGTGCCGCTGAGCGCTCCGAAGCCTCGGGAACGGATGAGGTCGGCGTTCGTGTCGGCGCGGAGCTTGAGGACGGTTGCCTCGATCCCCGCGCCGACGAGATGGACGCCGGTGCCGACTGTGAGCGTGCGCGTGCTGTACGTCCCCGCGGGAAGGAACACGGCCCCGCCGCCGCTCGCGGCTGCGGCGTCGAGAGCGGTCTGAAGCGCGCGGGTGTCGTCGGTCTTGCCATCGCCCGTGGCGCCATAAGCTTTGCCGTCGGTCGCGGCGCCGGGCTCCGCCCCGGAGACGCGGCCGAGACCGACACTGGCAGACGCGGCGGCGGCAGACGCGAGAAACCGACGCCGCGCGGGTCGTTCATTTCCGCCATTGCGCGGCATGGTTTCGCACCCTCTCAGGTCGAGGCATTGGCCCAGCCGCGCGCGAGCTTCAGGTAGCCCGCGCGGAAGAGGCCGTAGAGGAGAAGGTCCGACCGGTAGGCCCGGCACTGGGCCTCGACCGGCAATTCATCGTGCAGACTGAACCGGTCGACCTGCACTAGGCCCGACCCCGCCGTCCAGGGCCGCTCCGGTTTGCCGTAAGGGGCTTTGCTCGCGACGCTATGGGTTGTCTCACCCCCCCCGCCCCGCCCTTCGTAAGGCGGGGAGTGATGATCGGCTCCCCCCCTTACGAAGGGGAGGTCAGAAGGGGTTCTGCGCGATACGTTGAGACCGGAACAGCTCTGCCCTGCGGGGAGCGCGTTCTTGGCGGGCCTGATTGTGAACCCGACCCGTAATCCAAGCTCCGCGCACGTCTGAACGACCGGCCCGCTCCGGGCACCGTTGGGGAAGGCGATCGTGCGCGGGCGCGCCCCCGTCATCTCTTCAAGCGCCTCCTGGGCCCGGAGGATCTGGGCGTGCGCGTCCTCGGCCGAGTAGTTCGTCAGGATTGCGTGGTTGGCCGTGTGGTTCCCCAGGTGGACCAACGGGTGCCGCGCGAACGCGCGCAGCTCGTCCGGGGTAAACGGCCGGTCGATGTCCCCGCGCGGCTTGAGCGCATCGGCCCCGAAGCGGGCCACAAGCTCGGCCTCGATCTGTTCGGTGGTGAGCGATTTCAGGGCCTGGGCTTCGTGGTAGACCTGGTCCGGAGTTGCCCCTTGGGCCACGCGCTCGCGGTAGAGCACGTCCCACCAGAAGCTCTTCCGCTCCCGGACGTGGTCCGTCGAGATGAAGAACAAGGCCGGGACCTGGTACTCCTCGAGCACCGGGAGCGCGAGCACGTTGTTGAAGTAGCCGTCGTCGAAGGTGACGAGGGCGTACTTGCCGCCGGGCTCCAGGGCGTCGAGCTCGTCGGGGTTGACGAACCGGTAGCCGTGTTTCTGGTAATACGCAATGAACGCCCGGAACTGCGCGACCGTCGTGCGTTGGAGCGGGTCGACCTGGTTCAGCGCGATCTCCCGCTCGTCGTGGAACAGCGAATGGAACAGGAACGCCAGGAGCCCGCCGCGCTCGCGAAACGCCGAGAGGTACGCGCGGGCGACCAGGCAATCTGTCTTTCGCACGAATCGTTGGATAGAAGCGATCATGTCACTATTTTGATCATACAGAGGACAACGGTCGTAACTGGAGAAAGAAATCACCAGCGTCGTTGCAAAATCAGGACAGCGCTTTGCTCAGGACCAGCGCCACGCCGCGCGTAGCTCGTCGTTCAAGACGTGCCCCTCCGGCCATTGTGCGCGATAGAGATCAATGACGGACCGTGCCGCCTGTTCAGCCATCAGGTCGAGCGCGGGGGGGGGGGGGCCGCCGCGCGGCGGGGGGGGGACCGCCGACGACCCCCCCGGCCCGGCCGCCGACCCCCCCCCCGCGCTCGACCTGATGGCTGAACAGGCGGCACGGTCCGTCATTGTTCTCTATCGCGCACAATGGCCGGAGGGGCACGTCTTGAACGACGAGCTACG
>JARLIH010000420.1 GCA_031291845.1 Isosphaeraceae bacterium
ACCCAACACCGTCCCTGCTCAGCCGTTTGAGCCGAAACCGCGAGTCGCGGTGGAGATCCGCGAGAAGTCTCGTTTTTTCGGCATGCCCTCGCATTGTTTTCGCCCTGCCGACAAAATGTCCAACAGCGTGCGTGCATTCGGCCGTATTGTTTTTCAGCCAGTCTGACGATTGTGCCGGTTTTCTCGCGAGCGCCCCTGCGGGACGGCGCCGGCGTTGCGGCACGTCGCGGGCCAATCGGCCGGCAGGACTCCGTCTTCCTTTCCAGGATGACCGGGCAGGGTCATCGTTCGTCCCCCTATCGGACCTTCAGCCAGCGAGGCGTCTGTGCAACCGAAGAAGATCAACCCGCTGAGCGCCGGGGGGGCCGCGGCCGTGGCCACCCGGGTCGACCACCACCTCGACCAGTCCGACCTCCGCGCGGCGGAGGCCCTGACCGACGCCTACGGCCGGATGACCCAGGAGCTCGGCCGGGTGATCATCGGCCAGGGCGAGGTGCTCAAACAGATCCTCATCGCCTTGTTCTGCCAGGGGCACTGTATCCTCGAAGGGGTCCCTGGGCTGGCCAAGACGCTCATGATCTCGAACATCGCCAAGCTGCTCTCGCTCCACTTCGGACGCATCCAGTTCACGCCCGACCTCATGCCGTCGGACATCACGGGGAACGAAGTCCTCGAAGAGGAAGAAGGGACCGGCAGGCGCAAGATGCGGTTCGTGAAAGGGCCGATCTTCGCGAACATCGTCCTGGGGGACGAGATCAACCGCACACCCCCAAAGACCCAGGCGGCACTCCTCCAGGCCATGCAGGAGTACAAGGTCACCGTGGCCGGCGAGGACTACGCGCTCGAAAAGCCGTTCCTCGTGCTCGGCACCCAGAACCCGATCGAGCAGGAGGGGACGTATCCGCTCCCCGAGGCCCAGCTCGACCGCTTCATGTTCAAGGTCTTGATCGACTACCCGAGCTACGAGGAGGAGCTGGCGATCGCCGAGACCACGACGTCGAGCGATACAGTCGAGCTCACCCCGATCCTCGGGCGCGAGGATATCGTCGCGATCCAGAAGGTGGTGCGGCGGGTCCTGGTCGGACGCTCCGTCTCGTCGTACGCCGTGAAGCTCGCGCGGGCCACGCGGCCGGGGTCGGAAGAGGCGCCCGACTTCGTGAACAAGTACCTGACCTGGGGCGCAGGCCCCCGCGCCTGCCAGGCGATGCTCCTGGGCGCGAAGGCCAACGCGCTGCTGGATGGGCGCGTGCACGTCTCGACGGACGACATCCGTTATGTCGCGTTACCCGTCCTGCGCCACCGGCTGGCCACCAGCTTCCGGGCCGAGAGCGACGGCGTGCTGGCGGACCATATCGTGGAGAAGCTGTTTGAGGTGATCCAGGAACCGTTGAACTGACCGCCAAGAGATTGAGAAGAGGATTAAACGCCAAGGCGCCAAGAACGCCAAGGTAAGAAGAGAGAAAGAGAGAGAAAAATAGAGTTAAGAGAAATAGCGCTGGGGATTTAATGCAAAGATAACCCAAATGCAATTTTTCAGAACTCAATCCCAGTCTCTCGATTCTCTGTCTTTTCAAAACTCTTTTTTCTCTCTCTTACCTTGGCGCTCTTGGCGCCTTGGCGGTTAATCCTCTTCTCCGTGTCCTGGCGGTGAGGGCCCCCCTTTGAGCAGCACCAACCGCTACTTCGACCCCGACGGCCTCGCCCGCGTCGGCAACATGGAGCTCGTCGCGCGCCAGGTCGTCGAGGGGTTCCTCACCGGCCGGCACCGCAGCCCGTACCACGGGTTCTCGGTCGAGTACCTCGACCACCGCGCGTATGCGCCCGGGGACGATATCCGGTCGCTCGACTGGAAGCTGCTGGCGCGGACGGACAAGTACCACGTCAAGCTGTTCCAGGACGAGACGAACCTCCGCGCGACGATCTTGCTCGACTGCTCCGCTTCGATGACCTTCAAGAGCGACGGTCTGAGCAAGCTGGAGTACGGCAGCTTCCTCGCCGCCGCGCTCGCGCACCTGATGTTGCGCCAGAACGACGCGGTGGGTTTGACCCTGTTCGACCGCGAGGTCCGCGCCTCGCTGCCGCCCCGCGCCCGGCCTTCGCAGTTCCGCCAGGTGCTCGAATTGCTGGAACAGCCCCCGACGGGGAGCGACACAGACGTCGGCGCGATCCTGCACACGATCGCCGAGCGCATCAAGCGCAGGGGGCTCGTGATCCTGATCAGCGACCTGATCGACGACGAGGCGAAGATCGCGAGCGGCCTTCAGCACTTCCGCCACAACCGGCACGAGGTCGTTGTCTTCCAGGTGATGGACGACGCCGAGCTGACGTTCCCCTACGACCGGATCACGCGGTTCAAGGACATCGAGGGGGCCGGCCGCGTCGTGGCGAACCCGAAGAGCCTGCGGGCCCGGTACCTCACGCGGATCCACGCGTTTACGGACGGGATCAAGACGGCGTGCTTCGAGCGGGGAATCAGCTACAACCTGGTGAACACGAAGGAGCCGTACGACCACTTCCTGGCGGCGTACCTGGAGAAACGGGGACGCATTGGGTGAACACTCACCGCCAAGACGCAGAGAAGAGGGACTCACCGCCAAGACGCCAAGAACGCCAAGGTAAAAAGAGAGTAAGAGAGAGAGAGAGAGTTAAGAAGATGAGGTTCGAAAATATGAGTGTAGGACAGGGTTGGGAGGAACCGGACGAGAACCTGGATGCGTTGGCCCATCTGGTCATAGGGGGGGCGATCGATGTGCACCGAATGATCGGGCCGGGGTTTCTCGAAGGGGTTTATGAAGAGGCACTCGCGGTGGAGCTGGGCCTTCGGCGGTTACCGTTTGAGCGGGAGAAGCCAATCGCGGTGTTCTTCAAGGGGCATGCCGTTGGCGAGGGACGGCTCGACTTCCTGGTCGCCGGCCGTCTGGTCGTCGAATTGAAAGCCGTCGAGGCGCTCACGCCGCTCCACCAGGCACAGGTTCTCTCGTACCTCAAGACGACAAACCTACCCCTTGGTCTCCTGACCAACTTCAACGTCCCGCTCCTGAGCAGAGGCGTAAGACGCGTGATCCTGTCCGGGCCCAACCCCCGCGCAACCGCCGACTGGGACGAAGAATAAGACGCCAAGATCGCCAAGAAAGCACGCGATGAACAAATTCAAAATCTGCTTTCTCTCTTTTTTCACTCTCTCTTCCTCTCTCTCTTACCTTGGCGTTCTTGGCGCCTTGGCGGTTAATCCTCTTCTCCGTGCCTTGGCGGTGAGTCTCCCATGACGTTTTTGCACTGGGCCCTGTTGCCGCTCGCCGGTTTGGCCGTGGTGCCCATCCTGCTCCACCTGCTGACGCTGCACCGCCTGCGCACAGTGGAGTTGAGCACCTATCGGTTCCTGTTCGACAGCTACGTGCAGCAGCGCCGGCGGATGAAGTTCCTGGAAGCGCTCCTCGCCTTGTTGCGCAGTCTGTTCTTGCTGGCGCTGGTGCTGGTCTTCTGCCGGCCGGTGGTCAAGCACTGGGACCGGTTATTCGGCGGCGGGGCGGGGCGCGAGGTGGTGCTCCTGGTCGACGCGTCGGCCAGCATGAACGCGCGCACGGCGGGGCAGTCGAGCCTGGACCGGGCGAAGGCGGCCGCCCTGGCGATTGCGAAGGGGCTGGGGCGAGACGACCGCTTGACCTTGATCCGCGTCGGCGCGCGGCCCGTCGAGGTCTTCAACCGGTTCGGCACCGACGCCGAGACGATCCGCGAGAAGGTCGAATCGCTCGAGCCGGGCCCCGCGCGGGCCAACTTGTTCGCGGCCCTGGCCCACGTGTTCGGGCCGCGCCGGCAGGGGGATACGCGGCCGAACGTCTACGTCTTCACCGACGGCCAGTCGAACGCCTGGCGCGAGGTGCGCGACGGCGGACTCGAGCGGGTCGTGCCCGAGGGGACGAAGCTCACGGTCGTCAACGTGGGCACCGATGACGCGGTGGCCAACCGAGGCGTCGTCGGCGACGCGCCCCGGCAGAGGCAGGCGATCCTCGGGCTCCCCGTGCGGCTTCGCCCGCGCGTGGTGAACCCATCGAAGACCGAAACGGCCGAGGTTACGGTCGGGGTCTTCCTCGACGAGAAGGAGGTGGCCCGCGTCCCCTTCACCCTCAAGCCGGGCGAGACCGCCACCAAGGAGGTCGTCTACACGCCGACTGAGGCCGGCGTCCTCAAGGGGCGGTTCGAGATCCCGCCGGACCGGTTCCCTGACGACGACACGTTCCTGTTCACGCTCCCCGTGGCGCGGCAGATCAAGGTGGTGCTCGTGAACGGCCGGCCAGCCGCCGACCCGTTCGAGGACGGCGCGCTCTACCTGCGCACCGCGCTGAGCGCGAGCGACGAGGACGAGCGGCCGAAATCTAAAGCGGGGGCCGGAGCGCTCGGTCCGACTGCGGAGTTCGTGCGCTCGCTCGACGTGCAGGAGCTGACCGAGGACCGGCTGTCGACCGACGCCCTACGCGAGGCGTCGGTCGCGATCCTGGCCGACTGCGGCGGCCTCGACGACAAGAAGTACGCCACGCTCCGGGAGTTCGTCGCCACGGGGGGCGGGCTGCTGATCTTCCCCGGCGAGAAGGTCAACCCCGACCTTTACAACAAGCAGTTCTTCCCCGTCCCCGGCCCGCAGAAGGAAGCGCTCACCGCGGCCGAGCTCGGGCCGGCGGCCGGTGACGCCGCCAAGCGTACGACGTACGAACGGCTCGCCTCGATCGACTTCGCCCACCCCGCGCTCTCGGTCTTCGACGACCCCGATGCACACTATCTGACCTCGGCCCACTTCTCGCGCCGGTTCCCGCTGAAGCTGAACGAGCCTCACGGGTCGAGCTGGCCCCTGGCCAAGTTCGCCTCGGGTGCACCGGCGCTGGTGGAGAGCCGGCTCGGCGACGGCGTGGTCGTGCTCGCCGCGTTCCCGGCCGACACGCGCTGGGGCAACCTGCCGCTCAAGCCCGAGTTCGTCCCCCTGGTGCTGCGGCTGGTGAGCTACGCGACGCACGCGGCCGACCTCGAGGTCCCCTCGACCGTCCCGGCCGACGGCGCGGCGGAGATTGCCGTGGCCGGCACGTGGGCGCCGGTGACGGGCAAGGTCAACGACACGCACGGCCGCCCCACCCGGCTCGAGTTCGAGCGCTCCGCCTCACGGCTCCTCGGCCAGTTCGAGCAGACCGACGCGAAGGGCTACTACGCCGTCGAGGTCCGAGGGGGGCGCGTCGAGCCGCCGCAAGTGGCCGCGGCGAGCTTCGCCGTAAACGTCGCCCCTGAAGAGTCACGCTTCGAGTCGGTGACCGAAGAGCAGGTGCGCGAGTGGCTCCCGCGCACCGACCTGACGTTCGTCAACGCCTCGGCCGAGCAGCAGCAAACCTATGGAGCGCTGGGCGAGGAGCGCGAGGTCTGGCGCCCGCTTATCTTCATCCTGTTCGCCATCATCGGGGCCGAATTCATGCTGGCGACGCTCGGGGGACAGGTGCGCGACGAGTCGGAGCCGCCCCGCACGCTCGCCCAGCGCCTGCGCGACGCCACGCCCGGCCGCTGGGTCGGACGCATGACCGGCGCCGGGGCCACGCTCGAGAGTGAGGGCGCCTGACCCATGCGATGCACACGCTCTTCACCCAGCGCCCCCCCCCGGGCGCCCGCCCCCGCCGCGGCGGGGGGGGGGGGTTGTGGGGCCCCGGCCCCCCGGGGGGGGGGGGGGGGGGCCACACCCCCCCCACACCCGGGCGGCATTTCGGCCCCGGTCGACCACGCCCCTGGCGCTGGCACACCCCG